>JBBQGD010000183.1:0-6732 GCA_038322655.1 Bacteroidales bacterium
TTTTTGCCATAAATGATTTATTAAACTTGGTAATTATAGATGAAGGAAGGCCATTATTTCAAATATTATTTAGGCTTGTTATCTGTTTATTTATTTTTAATATGGACAGTAATGACAATCTTTAATCCGGAAAAACTGAAATTTTGAATGGTATATTCATAAACTTAAACAAAAACGTATAAATTCTTATTTATGTTCAATCTAAACCACAAATTGCCAATAATTTAGCATAAGTTTTAAATCAACAACTATAAATAGTTAGTTATTAAAGTTGTCGAACATTTAGGGGAATTTCTTGCAAAAAATATTCATATCATCTAGAACTACAAATATTAACCTGGTCCATTCAGTTTTAGGTTAGTCATTTATTGAACTTTGTAAAAAAATATCAGTTAAATAGTATTACTTAAGATCTGCTATCAGTTCGAACTTTTAGAGTATCTTTCCGCCTTTAACTTCAAAATGTATGATTTGGGCAAAACGTTGGTTTCAGTTTACTATTTTAATGATACTGGCTTTTATCTGGGGTAGTTCGTTTATTTTGATGAAGATTGGGATGAAGAGTTTTGCCAGTGACCAGGCAGGCGCAATTCGTATTTTATTGGCATCACTGGCACTGTTGCCTGTTGCAATCAAACACATTAAGAAGTTACAATCGAAGGATTTAAAGAGTCTGTTGATAGTTGGGTTTATCGGTAGTTTTTTCCCTGCATTTATGTTTATGAAAGCCGAAACACGCATCGATAGCTCATTGGCTGGTATGCTCAATTCACTTACCCCGGTTTTTACCTTGATTGTTGGATTGCTTTTTCACCGGATGACTTTCCGGTGGATGCAGGTTATGGGCTTATCTCTGGGTCTGGCAGGAGCTACCGGATTGATACTTGCTGGCGACGGGTTTCACTTGGGGTCTTTTAACAGTTATGCTTTGTACATTGTAGTGGCAACTTGTTTTTATGCCATCAGCATTAACCAGATCAAATCGAAACTTCCTCACCTCACCGGTGTTGAAGTTACATCTTTTTCATTCCTGTTTATTGGTCCCGTGGCGTTGGTTTACCTGCTTACTACCAATTTTGCGCCGGTTCTGGCAAATCCGGGATGGCCGATCCATTTACTGGCGTTGGCTACACTAGGAATCGTTGGTTCTGCACTTGCCATGCTGCTGATGAATAGTCTTATCCGGCATTCATCTCCTATAGGAGCATCATCGGTTACATATATCATCCCCATTTTTGCTATTGTTTGGGGTTTGTTGTATGGTGAAAAAGTGACCTTGCTCCATCTTATTTTTATGGGCGTTGTACTGGCAGGCGTATATATTATCAATTGGAAAAGACAATCTAAGGTGATAAAGGATAGATAAACAGGTGGTTGCTTTTATTTCCGGCAAATTCAAAGTTAAAATTTTAAATATTGAAGGCAAAATATGACCGGAAGTGAATCCGGTAATAAAGTGCCCTTGCAGTGGTTTTGACTGAAATATAACCTTCAGGATAATCATTTTATTTACTACACTTTAGGTGAGTCTAATTTGTCATGATGAAAATTTGGTGGAAAAATTACACAATACTGAATTTTCTATTTAAAAAATGAAAGAACAGGAATCTCTACTAGAAAAATTGCATTAGATTATTTTCAATTGGAAACAAGAAAAACTTTAAAGCCATTCCCATTCATTCTCCGCCTTTTTTCGATGAATAGTTTTCTGTGTTGCGGGTAAACGTACTTTAACCTTTGAGTTGGTCATTCGTACCGTGCTTGCCTGATTATCAGATTTCCAGGAGTTGAATAACTGTAATTGTTTTAATGATCTTAGCACTTGTACAATAGTGATGAGTGAAGTTGCCGATTTTCCGTTTTCCATTTCATGTATGGCACTTCGGGAGAGTCCTGCTTTTTCGGCAAGCTTTTGTTGGGTTAGGTTTTGTTGCAGACGAATTTGCCTGAGAAACGTTCCCAGTTCATTTACGATGGCCGAATCGCTTATTCTGTACCAGTTTGTCATATTTTCTTCAATATTCATAGAATATATTTTGATATTAAAGTATTCTATAGGATGCATAAATAATGTTTAATCGATTTATATGAAGCCTATAGACTACAAAAGTATAAATAAATGCTGATATTTGTTCTATTTGCCTTAATAATTTATAAGTATAGCTTTGATGTAGAATTTCTCATGCATTATTATCTCAATAAGAAAAAAGTTGCCTGTTTTAGGCAATTCATGCTGTATTCTTTTATTTCATTAAGCCCGTTTTTGGAATTGTAATTCTCTCCTGATTCATTTCCTCCCCGTTTCTTTATTTCATTGGGTGCGAAGGCTTCATTTTAATGTTGTAAATCAATTTTCAGGCTCTTATGCAGAGGTCCTAAAATGACAAGTTGAAAATAATATTTGTCATTTTCGGAATAATTTACTTAATTCGCTGTGAAAAATCACAATTCACCTAAAATTTTCTTCTCTAATGGCTGATCCAAAGAAATTTGTACCCTTCGTCTCGGCCGAGACAAACATGAAGGAGTTCACCGTCCGTGCCCTGATTATCGGCTTGTTCTTTGCTGTTATCCTTGGCGCTGCCAATGCCTACCTGGGCTTAAAAGCTGGTATGACCATTGCTGCTACCTATCCTGCTGCCGTGCTTGGAATGGCACTGCTTAAATTGTTTAAAGGAACGATACTCGAAGAGAACTTCACTCGTACAGTAGGTTCTATTGGCGAATCTGTTGCAGCAGGAGCTATTTTTACACTTCCTGCATTTTTCATTGCCGGTTTATGGCCTGATTTTTTTACCATCGGACATTATATTACCTCATCTCTTATTCTGATTGCGGGTGGTGTATTGGGTATCATGTTTGTAGCTTTACTTCGGAAAGTAATGGTCGAAGATGCCGATCTTCCTTTTCCTGAATCGGTAGCCGCAGCTGAAATTCATAAAGCTGGACGTACGGGGGGGGGGGGATCCAAATTCCTCTTTTCTGCTATGGTATTAGGCGGGGTTATCAAACTATTGGGTGAGCTGAAACTCTTTCTTCCTTTATGGGAAAAATTTGTTGTGTTTTCAAAACAAACTATAACCGGGACGCCGATTACGGGACAAGGCGGAATGTTGCTGAGTTCCCCCGGAGTATCTCCGGCATATATGGGGGTAGGGTATATCATTGGCCCTAAGTTGGGCGCCCTTAACTTCAGCGGCGGCCTTATTGCCTGGGGGTTGCTCGCTCCTATGTTTCTTTATTTCTTAGGTCCTTCGATTGATCTTAACGCATGGTCAGCCATGCTTCTAGCCAAGGACCCATCACTTACACAAGCCGCTGCTATGGCTAAGGTAAGCGATCCCACCTACCAGATTTTCGAAATATGGAGGTTTATTGTCCGGCCAATAGCTATAGGAGGTATGCTTGTAGGAGCCGGATACACTCTTTTTAAAATGCGTAAATCACTTTCTGCTGGTATCGCACGTTCTATCAGTGATGTCAGAAAAGTTGCTGCAGGAGGTGTAGTTACTACGGCAAGAAACGAAAAAGATATCCCTTTTAACTGGATTATGATTGGAATAGTGTTTGTTGCAGTTCTTACTTTCCTGATTACGTTTTTTATTTTTAAGACATCTTTCCTCACGGCATTCGTTGCAGCGACTTTATTAATAATTCTCGCTTTCTTTTTCGGGGCAGTTTCGGGCTACCTGGTGGGAATTATGGGTTCAAGCAACAATCCTATCAGTGGACTTACATTGACTGCCCTCGTTATTACAGCTCTTATTATGGTAATGCTTGGTTCGCGTGGTAACGAAGGAACTGCTGCCGTATTAGGCGTTGCTGCTATTGTATGTGTTTCAGCTGCTGTTGCCGGTGAAATGCTCCAGGATCTAAAAGCAGGGCATTTACTTGGAGGTACACCCTGGCGCATGCAAATCGGGGATATCATAGGCGTAGTACTTGCCGGTGTGGTAATGTTTACTGTGCTTGCTTTCCTGAACGACGGTGATATCGCCAAGGGAGTAAAAGAAGGTTACCAGGGCGGTTTTGGGAGTAAAAATCTTTCGGCACCGCAAGCCAGCCTGATGGCAATTCTTTCCCGTGGAATCGTCGAAGGACAGATGGCATGGCCGCTAATTATAGCCGGTATGCTGATGGGTCTTGGCTTTGTACTGATGCAGGTTAAAAGCCCGATGCTTGTTAGTGTAGGTATGTACCTGCCATTGGAAACGACTTTCGCTATTTTTGTTGGGGGGCTGATTAAAGGCGCCGTCGAAATGTTTAACGAACGCAAGAAACACAACGAAGCCCAGAAAGTGCGAGTTGAAAATACCGGTGTATTGATTGCATCCGGTCTCATAGCCGGGGAAGCTCTAATGGGACTTGTAATTGCCATTTTTGCCGTTGGAAATATTTTCCTGTATGATTATTTCAGTTTCTTTACAAAACCAACATTTGGCATCAGTCTTATTATCCTTGCAATAGTTGCTTATGTGCTTATCCAGATCCCAATTAAAAACGCAGGGAAACCTGATGAACCAGCACCGCCTGCAGCCAGCATGTAATTGATTAACATGGAATACAGTTAAAGAAGGATTATACTAATTCGGATGTACTGAATTTGCTGACTGAAAGCCAGTGTTCACTCAATCAAATCGAAAACAAATTGTACTCAAAAAAGCAGGGCCATAGTGTCCTGCTTTTTTAATACTTTTGGTTGTGATAACCATTTCCCTATTTAATGATACATACTTATTTGAAACGAAGACGCTTCCTCCGGAAAGCAAACGCCCTCGATCTTACTCCAGTAGCCCGACAACTATCAGAAACTGGGGAGGATGGCCTGGTTGCCTTGCTTATCCCGAAATTTAAAAATAAAAAAGTTGCCGCCTTTATGATTCCCGGAACCAGAAGCAAAATTATCCGTTTAAAGCTGGATAGAACCGGAAGCCAGGTATGGAATGCAATAGACGGGAAATGCAATATCGGCGATATTTGCCTGTCTTTAAAAAGGATATCCGATGATGGATTTCCCCAGTCTGAAGAAAGGGTGACGCAGTTTCTATTGCGGATGTACCAAGATAAGTTTATAAGCTTTAAAGAAATAGAAGAGGTAAAATAGGATGGAAGAGAACTAGTTATAATATTAAACTTCTCCATAGGAGAACGACCCCTGGCTGTTTGTTTTATCGCAATGAATATTAAGCAAGAATTTCATATTTCAGAAAGGTTTAATCTATAAAAAAATATCTGATGTTCCACTTATATATCTCGGCAGCCTATTTCATTCCTAATATTTATGTATTCTTCCGTATTAAAAATCTTTTTATCAGCAAAGGATACAAAATAGGGTATACGCTGGTTTATATTCTGATAGCAGCAACTTATCCTTTTACACAGTTATTTTCGCACCGTGATACGAACATAGTATTGAAGGGACTAACTACATTCTCAGGATTCATCCTGCCATTTTTTCTTTATCTGTCTCTGATTATTGTACTTTTCGACTTGCTTCTTTTAATTAATTGGCTATTCCATTTTGTTCCTACCGAAACAAGGAAAAGCTTTTCGTTCAGGATGTATGCACTTTCTTCTATAATATTATTATCGGTTGCCATAGTGGTTGCCGGAATCATTAATATGAATACCATTCGCATATCAAAGTACCAGATAGAAGTGCCACGAAAGTATTCCAGTGTTGAACACATGCGTGTGGCATTTGTGGCCGATTTTCATATCCAAAAGAGTACACCCCTGGGTTTTGTTAATCAATTTGTTCGAAAGGTGAATATTCAGAAGCCTGATATTATGCTCTATGGCGGCGATATTGAGGAAGGGGACAATGAAAATGAAACCACCGAAGCTATAGAAACAGAGCTAAGGGAAATCCGTGTAAAATACGGTTCATATGGCGTTACGGGAAATCATGAGTTTTATGGGGGCAATCAACAAGGGAATTTTTTCCGAAAGGCAGGAATAATCATGTTATACGATACTATGATAAGAATTAATAACTCTTTTTACCTGGGCGGAAGGTATGATGAGCACTTCCGGCAGCGGAAAGCTATAAGTGATATATTGGGAGGAGACACCCTTGATCTGCCGATAATCCTTTTGGATCATCGACCTACTGAACTACAGGAAGTCAGCCATACAAACACAGATATACAGTTTTCGGGACATACCCATAATGGGCAGTTGTTTCCGATCAATCTGATAATCCGTAGTATATACGAATTGAGCTGGGGATACAAAAAAATCAGAAATACAAATTTCTTTGTAACTAGTGGCTTGCGTTTATGGGGCCCCCCGGTTCGGACTACCGGAAAATCAGAAATTATTATTGTTGATATTAGTTTTAAATAATATGTAACTGATCATCAAGGTCAATGTAATTCGGGATGAAGCAGACCTCAGATTACTCAGATAAGTTACAACACCTGAGATTTGCTTATTATTATAAAAATGGCTGAAAGCAGTTGTAAATCTGTGCAAATTCGTAAAATCTGTGGCAAAATATATAATTGAAGGCTGATTGGGTACAACAACAGTAACAATTTTCTGGCATCAGTATGTTAAACTTACATATAAAAGCTTTAATATTTTCTGCTAAGTACATGACAAAAATTGGCAACATATTTTAAATTTATCTAAATCATTATTAAACAGCACATTTGTGAGGTGTGTCAATCCATATTTGAATAAACTCTTAGCTTTTCGTCCATGTTTCTTAATTTTGATAGGGCAAAT
>JBBQGD010000184.1:0-6712 GCA_038322655.1 Bacteroidales bacterium
CATTTGTAATTGCTATAATGTTAGTGAAGTCAGGTACAAATGTTAAGTTAGCTCCAGCATTAATATTTATCTCAAATTTTTGAGCCTGCAATGCTAATCCAATAAATTGAATAATTATTGATAATACTATTTGAATAGTTATTTTCATATTATCTCTCTTCTAATTTAATATTTTTATAATTAAAAAAAATTCAAACTTTAGAAATGGAGCCTAAAGGCAATATATTCACAGGCGAATTATACTGACTAAAAAAATACTATTTTGACAAGAACGTTATTTTCCACATCCCTCGTAAATCACCTTCATTGTATCCGGTAGCTTTATCATCAGGATACTTTTGCCTAATGGCTTCCAACGTTTTTGCATCAATTTCTTTGTCTGCGCTTCCATGACATTTGAGGCAGGCAGGCATTGCTATGTTTATAGACTTATAATAAACAAATTGTGCATTTTCACTTGAAATAAAAGGGCTCATGGTTTCAGATAAGCTCATTTTCCTCCAAATTACAGAATCAGTTTCTGTTAGCTTGTTAGCAGGATTCCGGAATTTATCCGACACTCTTTTTATCTCACAATTATATTTTTTTGACAATGAATCGGTGAGGGGCATTGCTTTTTCATTGCAAAAAGTAACAGCATAAACAGGTCCTCCTGTTTTCATGGCCTGCATTACATTTGCAAGTAAAATTTTCTGAACTCCGGATGCAATTGAATCACCCCGAAGCATGATAGAAGCTGTGTCAGTAACTTTTTCGGTAACAGTACTTTTTAGTTGATTTGAGTTACACGACAAAAAGGATATGCCTGAAATAAATGAAATAATGATTGTAAACTTAAAATTTATCATGATTACCAATTACATTTTATTTCAATTTCTGAAAAACCTGATTTACCTACGGAAATTAAAAAAATTTGCTATTCCTCAAAAGCCGGCTTAATAATTATCCCGTCATAGCGCTTTTCAACGTCGCCACGGTACGTTATGATAAGGAATGGTGTTCCATCCTCATTAAAGGTGATCCAGTCGCCCTCGCGGCTTCCATTCAGATAATTGCCCTGATCCTTAAGTTTGCCCGATGGCCAGTACCAGTTAACTCTGCCATTCAGGTTGTCATCAATATAATCGCCTTCAAATTTAAGGGTTCCGTCAGCATAGTAGGATTTCCATTTGCCGAAGCGTGCTCCTCCGCGGTAGCTACCCAGTTCGCGGTAATTCCCGAAATCATATATCCAATTACCTTCTTCAACACCTTCGGCATACTGACCTTTCACGATAAGTCTCCCGGTTTCGTCATGTTCTTCATACTCTCCGTCTTCCATTCCACCAATATAGCCCTGAATACGTCGTATGCTACCATCATAAAAGTACCAGCGCCAGGTTCCATCCAGCAAGCCGCTTTTAGTATATTTTCCTTCCGATTCGAGTTTACCGTTTTCATAATAATATTTCCAGTTACCAACGGCTTTACCGTTTGTATAGTTCCCCACTGAGCGTAAGGTTCCATCGAGGTAGTATTCACGCCAGGCACCTTCTTTATCTCCTTCTTCATCAACAATTCCTTCGCCGGTGAGCTTTCCTTTTGAGAAAATATAACCCGCCGTAATTTTACCATCTTCACTGTATTCGCGCCGAACTCCCTCCGCAATATCGCCATTGTAACTGCCAACGGTCTTAACTTTTCCGTTTGAATAATAATCAGTTTTTAATTTAAGGCTTGTAATTTCCTGAACTTCAACCTGCTCAACATCGTTCACAAATTTTTTAACAGAAAGCAGGCTTCCATTAGGATCATATTCTTTAAAATAACCATTCTTTTTGTCGTCTTTATAAGTACCCTCAAGTTTAACTGAATAGTCATCATAAAAATATTTCCATCGCCCTTGTTTCAACCCTTTGCCATCGGTACGGTTGATGCGTTCCCGACTTACCAGGAAACCTTTTTTATACTCCATGTATGTGATCACATTGCCGTTGGTATCCAGCTCACGGGCAATTCCGTTTTCGAGTCCATCAACAAAATTCACTATCAGGCGCACTTTCCCATTAGGATAAAAATAAGTTGTGGGTCCTTGTTTTATATCATTTACAAAGGTTTCAGTTGTCATTTCACCTTTGCGGTAAGTGGTTTTCAACCCATTCTTTTTATCACCGGCATACGTAATTGAAACTAAAAGCCTGGCAGAATCATCATAAAATTTCCAAATGCTGTCGAGCAGATAATTTTTGCGGTTACCTTCTGATTTAATAAGTCCGTTTTCATAAAATGTTTTCCAATATCCGTCAGGCTTACCATCGCGCATAGTTCCTTCGCTCGAAAGCTGACCGCCAGGATAATAGAATTTAGCAAAACCATTTTTAACGGTATTAATTTGCTGCTCCTGAGCCTTCGACTGAATACTAAAAACAAATAATATAACCGACAACATGAGAGTTTTCAACATAGCCGTTTTGAAACCGTTTACAAAGTACTTTTGCACTGTAATTTGAGTTAATGGTTAAAAGTTAAAGGCAAAATAGTCGCTAACACAAGCATAAGCCAATACTTATAAAGTTATTTTCAATTTAAATCTTAATCAATCTGTTAATGGTACAAACTATTAACTATTTTCCAGTAACCATTAACTACCTTCCCCCGTTCTTTGACAATTCGAGCATACGCACAATTGGTTTTCGGGCTTTTTCAATTACATCGTCCGATAAAGTAATTTCAGGTTTTTCGTTAAGCATACAAAGATAGAGTTTCTCCAGTGTATTTAACTTCATATACGGACAATCATTGCATGCACAGGTTTCGTCCGAAGGTACAACAATAAATTCTTTTTCAGGCGATAGTTTTTGCATCTGGTGAAGAATTCCTGATTCGGTGGCTACTATAAATTTACTACAACTATCCTGTACAGTAAAATTGAGCATTGCAGCGGTTGAACCAATAAAATCGGCTAAAATTAAAACAGGCTGTTTGCATTCAGGATGCGCAATTAGTTTGGCATCAGGGTGTTCAAGTTTTAACTGTAATATAGCTTCGGTCCTGATAGTTTCGTGAACTTCGCAGGCACCATCCCAAAGCAACATATCACGAGCGGTAAGGCCGTTAATATAGGCACCAAGGTTTTTATCGGGAGCAAAAATAAGTTTCTGATCTTTAGGAAACGATTCCACAATTTTAACTGCATTGCTGGAAGTAACAATTACATCCGACCATGTTTTAACATCTGCTGTGCAATTAATATATGTAATTACCTTGTGATCAGGATGTTGCTTTACAAAGTCGGAAAACTCTTTTACAGGAGCACTGGCTGCTAATGAACAACCGGCATTCAGATCAGGCAAAAGCACTTTTTTAGAAGGTGAAAGAATTTTTGCAGTTTCGGCCATAAAATGAACACCGGCAAAAACAATTATATCGGCAGCAGTTTCAGCCGCTTTTTGCGATAGCTGCAAACTGTCGCCAACAAAATCGGCAATATCCTGAATTTCAGCCACCTGGTAATAATGAGCTAAAATAACAGCATTCTTTTCCTTCTTAATTTCCTGAATTTTTTTTATCAGTTCTTCTTTATCCATTTTTCTAAATTTCCTTAAACAGTAAATAATAATATTTTATTTTTAATTATAAATATGTTATTATTATTATGCTGTTCATAGTGTTAACAGATTTAACGTTATTTATTTTTTATTTTGTTGAGCGGTAGTTTATACACATGTTTTCAACAATTATAATGCCTGATATGTTCTGATTTTTATCATTTTATCATAGTTGTTAACAATCTGTTCATAATGTGAGTGGTCATAAATAAACAGGTTACAAACAGACAAAAAGTGTTTATATCTTATTGCAAAACAACTCATAAAAAGAGCAAACTTTTTGAGTTGCATGTTCAGTAGCTCACCTGTGAATTAATTGTTAAGAGCAAGCTAATTCTGCAAACATTTTAGTAACAAAAGTAATCACTTATTAACAATATTTGTTTAATAAATCTATTCACCTGATAATGAAAGAACTCGTTTTTGGGTGTACTTTTGTTTCGCGGTGTAAGTTGTTAATTATGAAAGCAAATGAGCTACATCAAAAACATTGAATTAATTTTAAGATAATAATTTATTAACAATGGTTGACAAATCGAAAACTTTAGCTCTGGGTTGCGATCAGGGTGGTTACGAACTGAAGGAATACATAAAGATAAAGATTGCTGAATCAGGCTATTCGGTTCGTGATTTTGGTACTTATACTCCTGATAGTATTGACTATCCTGATGTTGCTCACCCGGTAGCTTCGGCTGTTAGTAACGGTCAATATCCGATGGCAATACTGATATGTGGCAGTGGAAACGGTGTTTGTATGACTGCAAACAAGTATGCCGGAATTCGTGCTGCATTATGCTGGAAAACAGAACTTGCCCAACTTGCCCGTAAACATAATGATGCTAACATATTATGTCTTCCGGGTAGATTTATCTCAGAATATGAGGCCCTTAGTTGTGTTATGGATTTTCTGACAACAGATTTTGAAGGAGGACGGCACAAAGCACGTATTGACAAAATTCCTTTACCATAGTTTGATTTTCATCAAAACTATATTTACCAGGCATATCCCACATTACTATTTACCTGTCCTTTAACTGAAACTAAATGAGCGATTACTATACCAAGTTTATTTCCGACAGCGAGCAAAAAGCATTTGATAAAGTTCACCGTGCAACCCTGGCATTTAATATCTCGAGGTATGATGCTGCGGTTGTAAGGGGGAAAGAGCAATATCTGAATTTAGGATTGGCTAAAGAACGCGCTGCTCATATCAAGAATAAAGTAATTACAGATCTCCCCAAGTACCTCGTTGATTTTGAAGCAGCCTTTCAATCGAGAGGTGGAAAAGTAATATGGGCGCAGGATGGTGCTGAAGCGGTGAGCGAAGTGCTTAAAATTGTGAAAAAGCAGCAGGCCAAAAATATAGTGAAAAGCAAAACGATGGTGACCGAGGAAATCGCGCTCAACGAACACCTCGAAAAAGCTGGAATCGAATCGCTCGAAACCGACCTGGGAGAATACATTGTTCAGCTTGCAGGCGAAAAACCGTACCATATTGTAACTCCTGCCATGCATAAATCAAAAGAGCAGGTTGCACAGCTTTTCAACGAAAAATTTGGTCTTGATACAGCAAGTACGCCGGAGGAAATTACTGCATATGTCCGTGGTTTGCTGCGCGAGAAGTTTTTTAATGCTGATATAGGAATTACCGGCGCAAATTTCCTGGTGGCTGATATTGGTGCTGTTTGTCTTACCGAAAATGAAGGCAATGCGTTAATGAGCATGTCATTTCCTAAAGTTCATATAGTTATAGCTGGTATTGAGAAACTTGTTCCCAAACTGCGCGACCTGGATTTGTTCTGGCCGCTGCTGGCTACTTACGGAACAGGACAAAATATGACGGTTTATAATTCCATTATTACAGGTCCGCGCCAGGAAGGTGAAAACGACGGACCCGAAGAAATGTATGTGATTCTGCTCGACAACAACCGTACTGAAATACTGGCACATAAAAACCAGCGCCGCGCCCTGGGATGCATCCGCTGCGGTGCCTGCCTCAATGTTTGTCCGGTGTATAAAAGTATTGGCGGACATGCATACGGAACCACATACAGCGGACCAATCGGTTCGGTGATTACCCCCTGGATGCGGGGAATGAAAGATTTTAAGCACCTCAGTTTTGCTTCCTCGCTTTGCGGTGCCTGCAGCGAGGTATGTCCTGTAAAAATAAACCTGCACGAACAACTTTTATACAACCGCAGCGATTCAGTAAAGGAAGGGCTAGCCAGCCGTTTCGACAAAACCGTGATGTACGCCTATAAAACATCCATGGGCAAACGCAAGTATATGGATATGTTTAGTGGTAAAACAAAAAACGCTGCATTAAAAAAGTTTTTCAGTTCAGCCTGGGGACCGAGACGGGAATTACCTGAGGTAGCGCCAAAAAGTTTTAAGGAGTTATGGGATGAGCGGAAGGAGGGCAAGAAATAATTTAAGAAAAGTATACTCCATTTACCTCAATATCTGATATTGTTATAATTAGATTGAAAGCTTTTGCATTGTAGAATTAGGAAATCATTTTTTAAACTATTGATAGCCATGCCAAATATATTTGACTTAAAAGAAACCTTAACTAAGAAGATTGAAGAGTTGAATTTTTTCCGACTCAACGAATTAGTTGAACTATCAGGTGATGATACTGACAATATACTTGTTGCCAAAAAATTAAAAGCTGCAAAACGATTTTACCTGGTTTATTTAGTGTTAACAATTATTTTATGTAGTAGTCTTCTTGTTGCCTTTTTTGCTAAAGAAATAATTGAAAAGGACATTGTAAACTGGAACAATGCCGGATTGGCAATATTTTTGAGTTTAAGCATGTTGGCAAGCACATGGAGTGCTAATATGCAATTGGTGCGGTTAAAAACAATAGCTTTTTTATTGGATATAAAATCAAAATTAGAGTAGTATGAGAAAAATCTTTTAACGCCTTCTTCCTCCAGCTCCTCCCGGTTTTCTTCCCCCTTTTCCTTTTCCCCCAAACCCTCTTTTTTCGTCTTTCCTCCTGATTTTGGGATTATATACCGGTGTTTCGCCATATTGCTCCGGAACCGGCGATTTTTCAATAACTCGCTCCAGTAAAGTTTCAATAGCGCCAAACCTCTGCTGGTCGCGTTCGTTAATAA
>JBBQGD010000185.1:0-6669 GCA_038322655.1 Bacteroidales bacterium
CATGGTCAGCATTCACCACCGCCCGCCTGATGTTGAAGAGCGGCTGGTCCCAAGGCATTGGGAAGGCGACCTCATCAAGGGCGCGGGAAATCGCTCTGCCGTTGGAACCCTGGTGGAGCGGACGACCCTGTTCACGGCACTCTCCAAAATGGACAATGACAGTGCTGAGGCCGCGTTGAGCGGATTCAGTCATGTTCTCAATCGGATCGAAGCCCAGAAACGTCTTTCCTTGACCTACGATCAGAGCCGGGAAATTGAACACTCGACTTCGCAAATCAATGGGGTACAGGTGTCCCCCAGAACTGTTTACTCCAGACGCTTTTGAGTTTAAGCAACACCATGCTGCGCTTTTTACATTTGGTCATTGAAACCGTCCATTAAATTTTTTTGTAAAATTTAATATATTAAGTGATTTAACCATCATATAAAAAATAATTTTCCCATTATCATAAAACCCAATCGAAAAAACAGAAACACCATAAGATAAAACAGTAGCAATAGCTGCGCCATTAATACCATATTTTGGAATCAAGATAAGGTTTAACAAAACATTCATGATACAACCATAAAAAGCCCGATATAAACTATATTTTTGTAAATTCTCTGCTGTTAACCAACTGCCACTTGCAACACCAAGCGCCACGAAGACACCCGCCCACACATGGATTGCGAGAACTGGGCCTGCCAGTTCATATGAAGACCCAAAAAACAATCTAATAATACTCCCGCTCATAAATGTTACAATAATTGCGATGCAAATACCTAGTAATGACAAAAAATTTAACAATTTTTGCATACGTTCAAAATAAAGAATTTCATTTCTCTCTTTATTTTCAATTATTGTCGGGAATACTGATCCAACTATTGCAATAGGTACAAAATACCAAATTTCACTAATCCTAACTGCGGCTGAAAAAATCCCAACTTCTTTATCACCAAGTATTTGCCCAATCATAACTTGATCAATACGCATATAAATAATAATGGCAATTCCAGATAAAATAAGAGGCCAACTGTATTTAAATAATTCTAAAACTACAGGTGTTTTATATGTCCATGTTGATATTTTTTGATGATTAAGAAAAAAGACCGCCACAAGAAAAATAGCCGATAAGACTATTTCGCCAAAGGACGCCATGGCAAATGCAATTAATGGGGCACCAAAAAGCAGAAGTCCTATTTTAACTAATGACGTAATTAAAAATGCCCCATTTGTTGCATAAACAACGTACTTCGACTGCACTTTTGCTTGAAAATAAAATTTTATAACATCAAAAGACTGAAAGATAAGTGCCATTGCCGAAAGAGCTACCAACCATAGTGTGAGCGTTTCTCCATCCCGTAATAATGAAATGGCGACGATTGCTACAATTGAGGTTATGATGCTTCCGAATAGCTTTAATACAAATGCGCTTCCTAAAAATTCATTTTTACGATCTGGGTGCTTAACCAATTCGCGTACGACTATATTGTCCAACCCAAGGGTTGCAACCGCCCCAAACAGTGAAGTAAAAGCAATTGCAAAGTTCCATAGTCCAAATTGTCGGGGACCAAGGTAACGCGCGATCCATACCCCAACAATTAGGCCCACACCCATGCGCAGAACTTTATCGGCAAACAACCATCCCGTATTGTTCAATACCTTTTGAAGGTTCGGTCTCCCTTCAATCCTAGACCGTAAGAAGTTCGGCAGGTATCGCAACCAGAATGCAGTCCTCGAATTCATCTGCCAGTTCATCACAAGTATGTAACCACTTTTTCAAGGGTTTATCTAATTGCTTGTGAGAAGCAATATTTCTCTCGCTCCCCAAGGTTCCAACAATCACAATAGATCGCACTTAAACAATATTTTCAATTGCCTTCGATACACCCGTCAACATAGCATCAAGTGAGAATTTCGTTCTAGCCTTTTCCCTTCCGGCTAGTCCTATGGTACGGGCCAATGCAGGATCATTCAAAAGCAATCTAATCTTTGCCGCAATCGCCTTAGGATCGCCGGGGGGGACGATAAATCCATCTATACCGTTTTCGATAATTTCATCGACACCCCCACCGGCTGAGGCTAGAACTGGTTTTGCAGCAAGCATCCCTTCAACAATAACCCGCCCAAAAGGTTCAGGTTGAACTGAAGCATGAATTACGACATCAACCGCCTGGGTCAAGCGGGGAATGTCATGGCGAAATCCAAGGAAATGAACTCTAGCCTTAATCCCGAGCCGATCGGCCAAAGTTACCAACTGTTCAGCATATCCATCTTCTCCGAACAAGGCCGCCCCAACAACAATTCCATGAATTCCCGGAAGCATTGCCAAGGCTTCCAGAAAAACATCCTGTCCCTTCCATGGGGCAAGACGACTGAACATACCTACTACCTGGTCGTTATCTCCTAATCCAAGGGATAAGCGAATCTCGCGGTTTTCAAGAAAAGTAAGAGAAGAATAATCACCCGAAGCGATCCCATTATAAACAATCCTGAGCAGCGCCGAGTCGCCTCCCTCATTGATAAAATCACCCGCGGTCGCTCGAGAATTTACTAGCACGCGAACAGCACAGTGGTTGGCCAACCAGATAACCAGGCGTCGCAAACTCTTACTAAAATGTCCTGACGAAAGGAGATCTCGCAAATGCCAGACAACCGGTTTCGCTACTATGCGTCCAGCAAACGCTGCCAGCACAAAAGCTTTCTGTGAATTTGCGTAGATTATCCGATGACCCCGGGTTGCCCTTACCAAACGGACGGTCCCAATAATCACCCACGGCACAGCAAGCAGAGCTTTAAGCAAACCTGTCGAGCGGGAAATCTTCGGCGCCGTGCCGGTAGATCGCAATTGCAAAGTCACCACAGCCCTGTCACGCAACAGGTCTAACAGGGGACCTTTTTCAAACACCACAACCGTGCAGGAATCTTTATAATGGGTGGCGATATCCAGCAGGGAAAGTTCCCCGCCCCCAAGCATGGCGGAATGATTAACAAAAAGGATTCTATCTTGCATCAGAAGTCAAAACCAAAAGGATCGTCCTTTACAAAATTGTGCGGTACGCAGAAGCGATTTTTCCAACAACCATTGACCACTCAAAATTCTGTTCAACAAAAGTTCTGCACTCGGCGCCGGACGGAAAAAAATTTCGATTTTTAAGAAATTCGAGCATACCGACGGATAGATCATCAACTTCATTACCACCCAAAACCAATCCAGAATCCAAATTATTGACAATTTCCGGCAATCCACCAACCGGCGTAACCAAAACGGGAACACCACAGGCCAGGGCCTCAACGGCGATCAAACCAAACCCTTCCAGTGTAATTGACGGAACAATAGTTACGTCAGCAGTACGGTATAACAACGGTAAAAAATCATCGTCAACATAACCAAGAAGTTGAACATGCTCCTTAAGTTGAAGATCTTCAACGATTTTGACCATACAGGTCTGGAGCGGGCCTTTTCCGGCTACAACCAATAATGCGTCTGGAAAACGTTTGCGCACCTGATCAAAACTTACCAACAAATTTTCAAGCCCCATGCGTCTCGCCAGACGTCTGACAGCCAAGATTACCGGCCGATCGTTCGGTAATTTAAAAAACCCTCTAGCTTCCTCTTGAGAAGGGTTAGGGACAAATCGATTTACATCAACCCCACCAGGAATAACTTGGATTCGCTCGAAAGGGACATTAAATTCCTGATGTAGCAAATCCCGAAAGGCCGAAGACAAAACAATAAAGATATCAGGGTGTCGATAAACTCGGTTTTCCAGGAACTGTTTCATTAAGGTAAAAATTTTTGAGCTGCCTTCTGCGGAACCCTCAAGTGCCCAAGGCCCGTGGAAATGATGAGCCCATGGTAAATTATCTGGCTTTTGGAGCAATACAGGCGCTGCGTAAAGGGCAAAATGGGAAACTAATAAATCGGGTTTGAATTCCGACAACTGGGCCTGTAACGATCGTCCCGCCTTGAACAACCGGCGAAGGAGAGGGGCTTGGGCCAAAGCAAAGCTGTGGACCTGTCCTCCCGATTCAAAATCCGCCTGTTTGTTACCGGCAATCAGACCCGAAATCTCGAAACCAAAGCCAGGGAGGCATTTGATCAATTCGAAATAATAGCGGTTCAAGCCTCCGGATTGCTCTGGGAACCAGCCCATGCCAAGCTGAATGGTTCTGACCATACCTCCGCGCACCTAACTTTCTTGCCATATTAAAATTCATAGAAAAGTTAATTTTTAAGGCCAAATTTCAATAAAGATTTTTTCATTTCATACTTAAATTTAAGGTAAAAAATTAACAAAAATGGATACTTAACGTGTTTGTTGATAGCAACAAACATTTCTTGGTAATATTTTTCAATATGGATGGCACTATAACCAGCATCGTAATTTACTAAAATTTCTGGCAAAAAGAAAAATTCAAATTTTTTCAATGCTCTCAACCAGAATTCATAATCCATTCTCACCCTATATTGAACAGAAAAGGCTCCCACCTCGGAAAAAACTATATTTTTAACAAAGCTTGCCTGGTGAGAAATGCGCGCCTTGATGTAAAGAGGATCCTTATTCCGGAGAATTCTATTTGGTATAGTTTTATTATGAAATCTCGAAAACCCTGTTAAGATATTAGCTCTTTCGTGAAATTTCATAATTTTTTCAACAGAATCTTCTCCAAAAAATAAATCACCAGCATTTAAAAAATTAACCCAATCCCCTCTTGCTAATTTAATCCCCTTATTAAAAGCATCACTGATCCCTTCATCATTTTCGCTAACAATTTTTGAAATATAATTTTTATATTTGTTTAAAATATTTAAAGTATTATCGGTTGATCCACCATCAATTATGATATATTCAATATTTACATATGTTTGAGATAAAACAGATTGTATGGTTTTATCAATGTAATTATCACAATTTAAGGTAATTGTAATAATTGATACCAACGGATTATTTGAATGTATTGAATTCACAAATGAATAAACCTATTTTTGTATATTTTTTTCGAAAACGAACCGACTAGTACTATATACTCGACCATTTTTTAAAACAACCCATTCACCACCGTAAGGGTCAATAGGCAGTTTAACCAAATATCCATCATCAACAAGAGTTTTCAAAGAAACAGGCGCCGATTTATGATCATTGAGATATTTTTCCAAAGCATCCTCAATCACCGAGGCTCTCTCCAATGCAACCATACGCCGTTCCAACCACGCACGAATATTAGGGTCGCTGGTACCAGCAATTGTTCCTTTTAGAAACATAATCGCCAACTTAGATTTTCCGCCAAAGTAGCCAATGCGCGCGGCTAGATTTGGAAGGAATTTAGGACTGCCCGGCAACTCGCTTGCCTTGATCAGGTATTCTGCTCCTTTAGAATTGTCTCCCAAAAAATAAAAATAGTTAAAACCTATATAAAATGGTAACTCCCAATTCTTCGGACGGTATTTAAACCCCTTCTTCAATAAGGCAATGGCTGCTTCATAACGTCCTGACTCCCAAGTAAGCAAGCCCTGCCCCAAGATATAAGGGTCGGAAAAGTAGGGGTCAAGATCCGTTACGGCGTTGAGGCCGCTTTCTATGTAGCGCCAGTCTTCTTCACTAAGTGGTTGCCCAAGATCAATCTTCCCCCCAAAAAAAGTAATTACCTTGAGCAACAAATAATCGGAAAGTACCCCTTTGTAATCAAGTGCAAGAATACGATTAAATTTGGAGGGCAAAACAAACCCGGCTTTGGTTGTTAGGCGCAATTCTTCTTGCTGTCGCCAGACTTGGTTATACGTAAACAAATAGCTAGAAAGTGAAAAAAACATCAAAATAATAACAAACCAAAGTCTCATGGTTTAGTTAAATTCCCTACGCTTAAAAATAAAGGAAGCGACCATCATAACCAAAAAAATATAAGTTCCGGCATAACAACCGGCGAATCCTAGCCGCGACAGGCCAATTGACAGTCCATGGGCTGCCTCGATCTTGAAATCAAAAATGGCCAGATTCGGGAAAACATAGGTGCTAATATTTATTACCCATAGTAATGTTGGAGAAAAAGCGTCACCATTAAGGCCTGTTTTTAAATAAAAAACTACTTCTTCAATAGTCTCACCGACAACATATGAACATATAGTAAATATCAAAGTAACAAAAGAGCTTGTTGATATTGAACTGAATAAAATCATGATCGACGTTAAAACCGCTAATTTTATAAATATAAATAATACTGACTGAAAATATACTATCCAAGAAAAGTTTTCAAAGTAATCAGTGTAAAAATAATTAATTCCATAGACTGTAGCTACTGAAAATGCTAACAAAACCATTAAAGATGCGAAAATAAACAAAAGTATACCGAAATATTTTCCCCACAAATATTTTCCCCTAGAAATTTGCTTGGATAAAACCAAATGAATAGTTTTTTTATCAATATCCTTAGATATAAGATTGATTCCAACAAAAAGTACAAGCAGTAATCCAGAAAAAGATATAGCACTTAGATTCATATCAACAGTTACTTTACCTATATCACGCATAAAAAACCCTGATACAGCAACATTCAAACCAAGAATAAACAGGGAGAAGAACAATACCCCCAAAACAGACCTATTTCTAATTCCTTCCTTGTAGGTAATAACAGCTAGAGCCCATATACTTTTCATTTTTGGTTCTCCTCGACGATCTTTACAAACAAAT
>JBBQGD010000186.1:0-6567 GCA_038322655.1 Bacteroidales bacterium
TGGATTACCCTGTTTCGGGTTATGAAAAATTTGTTTTCAACGCCAAAAACAAAATTAACTTTCTTGAAAACTTTCCTCAGGAAAAGGATATACCGGAAGGATGTAATGTTTAATCTCAAAAAAGACTACTTATGAACGGACTATTCTTTTTTATCGTGTTGCCTTACGTGGCAATCTTTTCACTACTTCTGGGCAGTATTTACAGATACCGTTACCATGGATTCAAGATATCCTCTCTTTCCAGTCAGTTTTTGGAAAGTAACCAATTATCATGGGGAAGCAGGCCTTTTCACTGGGGGATAATCACCTTGTTTTTCGGGCATCTTATCGGTGTCCTGATTCCACGGGCAGTATTGGCATGGAATGGTGTACCCATACGTTTATATATACTGGAGGTTACCGCACTTGCCTTCGGACTACTTGCTTTTATCGGGCTTACCCTTCTCATCATACGACGAATACAGGTAAAGAGGCTTCATTTTGTAACCACCAAAATGGATTTATTTGTGTACCTGATTCTGTTGGTTCAAATCATTACAGGCTTATATACTGCTTATTTTTTCAGATGGGGATCCTCATGGTTCGCCATGGTACTCACACCTTATTTGTGGTCAATCTTTACTTTGTCGCCTGATACTGCGGCCGTGGTTGCATTGCCGATCATGGTGAAAATCCATATCATTTCGGCATTTATCCTTGTCGGTATGATCCCATTTACCCGGTTTATGCATTTTCTGGTTTATCCTTTTACTTATTTTTGGAGAAGTCCCCAGGTAGTGATATGGAATTACAGGAGAACCATTAAGCCGGTATCTGCAAAAAAAATGGGAGATTAAAATCCCAATAATGCCGGGCTAAATTGAATTACAGAAATAATTCTTTCAATAAATTACACCCAATAAATATTGCAGATTAGCTTGTTCAAGAAGTATATCCTTCTCAATGCTTAAAAGCTGGATACTTACTTTGGTGATATTTAATTGTGCATCATTCAATTCAATAGTAGTAATTACACTATTTTCATATCCTACACGGGCAATTTCATAAGCCTTTTTTGCTACCTCAATGTTGCTTGATACTGATTCCCGTTGTGCCTCCAGTGAATGGATGTGCTGAACCGAAGTCAAGTACTTGTTTTTGAACTGCAGACTGAGACTTTCCTGGTAGCCTGAGATTTTTTCGATACCTGCCCTTGTTTCCTGGACTTTACCTTTCGATAAATTTCCATCAAACAAATTGATTTTTATCCCTACTCCAATTGCATACCCTTGTCTCCAGGCCTGATCAAAGGGAGGAGTGTCTATACCATGATACACATGATAGTTGCCAAAAGCGAACAATGTTGGTAAATTTTCAGCTTTATCCATCTTCTCTTTATAAGCGAGAACATTTTTCATGGACTTTAATGATTGCATTTTACTATTTCCGGTTTCAATACTGTCTGATATTTTCTCAGATGAAAGCAGTGAATAGTTCCTGGTACTATTGATAGAACCAATACAGGTTATGGAGGCCGTATCCGGAAAATTAAGCAAAGCTTTTAATCCATATACCGCAATTTCTTTTTTACTTTTAAGTTCAATGATCTGACTATCGAAATCTTTCAATTTAGTCCTAAACATCAGCACGTCAAATTCCGAACGAACACCTTCCTGATACGATTTTTCCGCCTGCCTGAGATGTTCCTGAATTTGATTTAATGTTTTCGCATAAACCTTCAAAAGTTCATCCAGAAAAATCACATTATAAAAAACAGTTTTAACATTCAGGCTTAAATTTCCTTCTGTTTCCAAAAGATCTTTCTGGTATGCTTCCTTTAAAGCATTGGTGCTTTCAATGGCATTTTTACGTTTCCCTCCGGCATACAAAGTATATATTACATTCATATCCATTGTTAAAACATCTCTGTCAAGAATTGGAAATGGCGCTTTTGAATGCATAATTATGTCATCACCCGTTGGTGTTCCATTACTCATTACCGGAACACTTGAACCCTCAAGCGCATATAATGCTCCAGTATTATTGGAATAAAAATACTTCGAAAGTATTTCTGCCTGAGGTAGAAAACTGGAATAGGCCTGTGTTTTTTTCGCATCAGCTTCCTTGATCTGACTTTGATTGACTTTTATGTTAGGATTATTATCCAAAGCAATTTGTATGGCATTATCAAGAGTAAGCACTTTTTGTGCAAAAGATGGTGAATTCCATAATACGAATGACATCAGAAAAGAAATAATGATACCCTTTTTCATGATTGAGCCTCCTGTATATTTAATTTGTTATTTTCGTTGTTGTACTTTCTTTTGCTATGTTTTCTTTCAAATTGACCAATAATTATGGACACAATTGACAATGAGAAAAATAACCCTGTGAATTGCCAGAGTTTATTCATGAACGGTTGTGCAACCATCAGTGACTGATGATGGTTAAACACCAGATAAAGTGATTTCAAATAATACCATAATGGAAACCATCCTCCGATCCGGGTTGGCAAATCAGCCATTTGTTCGAACGGCACCATATATCCTGAATACATAAATGCAGGGAGAACAATAAGAGTGATAATGGCAGCTAAGATTCCACTATTGTTAATGTTTAATACAAGAAAACAGGAAATACTTTCCATTGAAATAGTGAAGAGGAAGATTACTGATATCACATTCCAAATTTCGGATTGAACAAATGGAACACCAAACAATACCATTGTAGCATAAAATGCAATAGAAATCGATGTACCTGCAACAAATCCTGAAACTATAGCCGCCCGGATAAGTTCAGTTGCTGGAATTTGTCGAGCGTTTCTGATAAACGGGAACTTTTGTTTCCAGATTTTCAGGCTTCCAAGTAAAGCAAAAAGTATTGTAATCATTGAAATAGTTTGCATGGCCAGACCCATAAATGCCGGAAGCACAGAAGCCTCCATACTGAGAGTAGGTGAATAATAAACCCTTTCGGCAACACTGATCAGAAGTTCTTTCGAATGTCGGCTATTTAAAATACTACCCAAATCTTCAACCCGAACATGCGAAGCAAGTTGACCATTGAGCGTTGAAATAATCTGATTTAATTTTGAAAGCGCCGTACCCGGAATTGATGGATTTGCAGTGCCATTTAATGCCGCCAATATTCTGACTTCATGATTATTCTGGATATCAAGATAGGCATCATGAGGAATTACTATGCCCATATCAATTTCATTCCTGTCAATCATCTCTTGTAAGGAAAGATAATCATTGGGCTGATCTATAATATTATAATAATTGGAAGCACGAATGTTGTATATAATAGAACGACTCAATGCGGAATGATCCTCATCAACAACAGCTATGCGAATATTGCGTGGGGCAGTTTTGTAATACATTCCGGCCATCATGCTGAAAAACAATATCAAAACCAACGAAACCATAACAATCCGCATGATAATCATCAATAAAAGCTTGAATATTTTCATGATTATTGGTTCTTATTGTGATTTGAATTTTCGCTGTTTGCATCTTTAAGTGTTAGATAAACATACATTCCTGGCTTGCTAGTAAGTATTGAAGCATGTTTAGTGTCATCTATTAATTTCATCTTTACATCAAAAGTCCTTATGTCGCGCTCATCCCTTAATGTTGTGGGTGTATGCGTTGCAAACTCTGCAAATGGAAGAATTTGAATCACTTTAGCTGCATAAATAAGCCCGGGAGTATTGCTTTTTATTTCAAATTTCTGCCCCAGGTTAATTTGGTTTATGTATTTTTCAGGGATACTAAACCGAGCCCAGGATCCATCAGGATCAGTAACTATAACAACAGGCATTCCGGGTGATAACATTTGTCCGCTTTCCAAAATTTTAACATTCACGATTCCATCAACAGGTGAGGTTATAACCATATCCTCAATTTTGGTCCTTAAAGCCAAAATATTACTGTTGAGCACTTCATAGGATGTTTCAATCTCATCAACTTTCTGCTGTGGCAAAGCGCCTGCCTGAAACAAATGTTCGATACGGCTTTTATTCAATTTGATATTTTTAAGTTGAGCATTCATGGCTGACATGTTTGCATCTAATTCTCTTGTATCAAGCCGGGCAATTTTTCCACCTTGTTTTACAGTGTCACCTTCATCAACATATATGGCAGTAATTTTCCCAGGCATCCGGCCAGTAATATTTACCTGGGTGTTTTCAATATATCCCATAAACTGATGTTGATCAGTTTCGTTGTTGTTAGAGTTTACACAGGACGAAAGGATGATGCCTATCAGCGATAGTGAAATCATCAGGATTACTTTTGTTTTCATGATCTTGTATGTTATTTATTTTTTTTAAAGTCAAAATAGTAATCAAGCTGTATCAAAACTTCGTATTTGGTTAACCAACTTTTAGTTTGATAGATAGTGTATGGTACCCCGAACCGGAGATAGAAGTCTTTCAAATAGTTGTACCAGGCTCCGATAAAGAGGTTAGCTGCGTAATCATCAGAATATGGGATGTTTGTGCCATTCTTTTGATCTTTTAAATTCCAGAAACCATAGACACCCCCTTCAATTCCAAAATTTCCATATTCGGTATTGATTTCCTTTTGAAAGGTTAAACAGGCACCTGTTTCATCACCCACGTGTAATCCTTCCGAATTGTTGGTACGATACTCATAGTAAACCGAATATATCATGTTCAGATTTTTTAACCGATGCAAGCCGGTTATATCCCCTTTAAATCTGAATGCCCCAAGTCCAAGCGGGTATTCATTCAAACTTAAATTTTTGTATTTACCCGTTGGAAAACCTATTGTTAAACCTGCATTCAGACTGTTCCCGGAATTTTTCGGATATAAGAGCTTATATCTGCCACCTATCTCAAAATCACCGAATCCCTTCCCGATTATCGTAGCGAATGGTGAATAATGGTGTATTGAAGTAACCGGCAAAATGGCAACCAGATTAATGCGGTCGGTAAGGCCATAATAGATGTGTCCAAAATAATAAGCTTCATTTAATACCGAAGTTTCCGGAACTCGTTCAATTTTACCGCTTTTTGAATTACTATATTTATAAAATTCCGGGTATTCAGCCTGTAAACTAAATAGTATCCTTTGTTTACTCAGCATTACAGGTCGAAGATTTAATACCGAGATAACCACCGGTTTAGCAACTAATGATGTATCAGGAATGGCTTCAGGATTTTGTCCGGAAGATGACCATGCGATGTTTAGTAATAAACCAAACAACAGTGGGAATACTTTTTTTTTCATCATTAAAGTGTTTAAAATTTTATTTACGTTTCGGAAATTGATAAGTTTTTTTATTCTTCTTTTTGAAAAACGCTTTATTGGATTTATGTAAATAATCACTCACTTACATTTATTTTCAAATTTTTTTTTATTCGCACATCAACTATTTTTTTAACATTTTCGCTAATAACTGCAACATATCATGACGAAATACGTCAACTTGAATATCTTTTTTACCAATCAACATTTCCATATTTATTGAGACAGGAATACCCATGCACATTAAGGCAGCACTTTCTACCTGCGCATCTACGTTCCAAATACCAGTGTTAATACCATCCGTAATTATTTTCATAATAAATTGTTTTTGATCATGAAATATTTGTTGTAGGAGGTTCTTAAACTCCGGATCGTTGTTATAGGATGCTTCGGAAAAAAGCAACATGTTTATTCCTTTATTATCAACGTGATATTGTATTGTGGCACTTAGGTATTTGAACATCCGGATTGAAGGCTCTTCTTCCGACCAGGCTATTTTTTTTAATTCGCCAATAAAATTTTCAAGTATATCATTAAAAATGGAAAGTATGATATCCTTCTTAGTTTTGAAATGCCGGAAAATATTTCCTTCGCTCATACCTATTCGTAAGGCGAGATTACGGATAGATAGATTTTTTAACCCGTCCGTGGTAATGATATCAATTACTGCCTGCTTTATTTGCTCCTGCCGGATATCGGTACTTTGTCGTTCCATAATTATGTAAGTGATTATTCACTTGCAAAGATATGCGATTTTTTTACCGTTCCAACAATTGACATAAAATATTTTAAAAAATATCTTATACTTCGAAATATCTTCAGTTATCTGTCTTCCGAACTGACATAAGTCTGTTTCAAAACCTCCATCAACATTATCCGATCACAATATTTGTGTATTATTGAGATATTTTTAAAAATGAATCAGTCCCTTTTAGATAATATATTGTTGATAGGGAGCTTTCAGGCTTTTTTCCTGACGGCTTTACTGATCAAAAAAAAAGAAAAGTACCTGCATGATTTTATAATCGGAGCATGGCTGATTTTTCTTGGTTTGTATGTTTCAGTTTATGCCTTAAGTCCGGCAGGTTTTTTTTGCGAAACCCATGCTTGATCAGTTTTTGTATTGATCAGAAAAAGATATGCAGTGAATCAAATAGATTGTCAGAAAAATAACAACTCATTAAAAATTGCCGGATGATACATTAAGAATCTCATTGTTAAATTTAATTGTGGCAGAGGTTGTTTCATTAGTGAAACAGCCTTTTGCCATTTAGAATTTGATTTTTGAAAAGGCATAAAACTATAAAGTCTGTGT
>JBBQGD010000187.1:0-6561 GCA_038322655.1 Bacteroidales bacterium
GCTGATTTTTTTAACCCCGAAGAAATTGGTGTTCCAATTGCCATATATGGGTTTTTTGATGCTCCTTTCAAGCGATGGAACAAACTGACTTTTAACTACGAAATAGGGTTTGGCATCACATTTCATTGGAAAGCTTTTAACCCTGTTACCAATCAGTATAATGTGGCAATTGGCAGCCGGGAATCTTTCCTGATTGATGCCGGATTAAACCTTGAATACCCTCTTACACGCAGAATTGAAATAATCGGAGGTTTCAGTCTGACGCATTTTTCGAACGGAGCTTTGAAAAAGCCAAATTTCGGCATCAATACATTGGCACCTAAATTAAGCTTAAAGTACAATTTTTATGACAAACCTGTTTTTATAAAACAGAAAATTCAGGCATTTGCACCAAAAAACGAATGGCTTATATCTGCTTTTGGCGGACTAAAAAATGTAATATTCGATTCGGTTGACGTTGCCATACTCGAAAAATACAAAGGAGTGGATTTCCCTGTTTTTGGCTTCTCCACTTTATTTAACCGGCAGGTAAGCTATAAATCAAAATTCGGAATAGGGGCGACTATGACTTACAACGGCGCAGTAAATGCCCAGGCTATAGTTGAAAACAATGATCTGGAGCCTGAGCCAGGTAAGTTCGGCGATAAAATCATGATAAGCATTTACCCTTCTTACGAACTGGTAATAAATAAAGCAGCTATCGTTCTTCAGCCTGCGGTTTACATTTATCGTAAAAAACTACTAAACCAATCGCCTGTTTTTCACCAACGTATCGGGTTAAAATACCACTTGACAGATAGGTTATTTGCTGGCATCACATTGGTTGATTACAAATTTCATGTTTCCGATTTTATTGAATGGACTATAGGTTACCGGCTTAAGTAGAATAAGTTTTAACTTCAAAATTCCTTTAGATTCCCGATTTACATTTGTAGCATTAAACCAATTAAAATTCAAAAAAATGAAAAATTTAATGCTCATGATTGCTGCTGCAATCTTAATTAGTCTGAATGTCAGTGGTCAAAATGCCAAAGATGTCCCTGCAAAAGTAAAATCCGGTTTCGACCAGAAATTTCCCACTGCACAGAAAGTGAAATGGGGAAAGGAAAATGCAACTGAATGGGAAGCCGAATTCACCTTTAACGGCAAGGCTTACTCAGCAAACTATAAATCGGATGGAACCTGGCTCGAAACCGAATATTCAGTTGCTATGAATGAGGTACCGGCTGACGTTACAAAAACACTTGCTAAAGAAGCACCGGGATACAAACTCCTGGGATCCGATATTTCGGAAACGCCAAATGGAATAGTGTATGAATTTGACATCAAAACCGGCAATATCAAAAAAGAAGTGGCCATAAATGCAGATGGAACACTTGTGAAAAAAGTAAATGCAAAGAAATAAGGTTTTACCTGTTGCGCCATGCAGCGTTCATGATCAATTTTGAGTCATGAACGCTGTTTTTTTAATTTAAAATATCACTTCTTTGAAGGAACTGTATTGTGCTGAGGACTTAAGCGCTTGACAAATAAACTCACTCTTTTTAGGGCTAGCTGGTCAGGCCATAACTTATGTCGGCACTTGGGGCAATTGTAGCTCTGCTTTCTACAGCTTCCGGAATCGGAATCGGGCCCCTGCTTCATCAGCCATTGGCCATTGCTGTAATGTGCGGATTTATTATTGCACTGCCATTATTGTTAATTGCTTATTTGGTTTTAATAATACTCTACCTAAAGGTGGCTGAAGAGACTATTGAACATGAAACTATAGAGGTTTAAAAGACTAATTTGATTTTTGTCCTCCCCCTCGCAGTAAGTAACTTTTTGTATACTATCGTTCAAAAGTTTATATTTTTGTCAATCTTTAATTCCTTAATTTACAACTATAAGATAAAGGATGGTTTTACCTATGAAAACAGAAATCTGATTTGCCAAGTTCTTTGAACAAAAGTCTGTTTTCTGCTTAGCTTTCAGATAAAAAATAAAATCAGCTAAAATTAGGAAAGACTCCTGACAGCTTCCAACAAAAACAGAATAAATTTGAATGGAACCGGAACAATGGAAGTAGCATCCTGACGATTTGTTTCCTGTCTGTAACAAGGAATGAAAATTAAACCGCAAAACCGGAAAACAATGAAAAAGCCGTTTTCAATTATTCTTCTAATCATGGTAATGATGGGTTGTTCAAATAAATCAACGGTTTTATACAAATCGCCGGAATTTACTGTGTATTCCGATAAAGTGGTTCAGGGTAATTTTACAGCAAAGGTTGAATCACCGACAAAAATTGTTTCAAATTACCGTAGTCTGGCATATGAAAACTTTTCGCGGCTGGTCAACTTCAAGTTCAGCATTAATGAGAAAGACAACGAATTGCAATCGGGTAAAACCATTTGATTGTTATCGGCGAAAATGAGCACTGGTCACCCACCATCGTCTTTGGTAAAACAAACGATCCCACTCCGGTAGATCCCGGTACAAAACTTCCGGTGAACTACAAATATACTTTCCGCCTTGATATGAACCCGGTGCTGAAAAAGTTTGCCGAAAAAGGGTATTACGAAGCATTCGACGGCACGCGCATTGCCAAATCCGATTTTAAAGCTGTGTATATTGCCGGAGGCACACCGCCACTTACCTGGGATTTTGTGAACCTCGAAGAAAAGGGATTTGAACTGAAGGACCCCGATGGCGAAGGCATTTACGAAATCACTGTGGTGTTCAATCCGTTCGACGAAAAAGCTAATGAAACCAAAACATGGGAACTTTCGCAGGATATTTCCACGAAACCTTCCTATAAATCGGAGCAGCCCATTGTTGATGCATTGTTCAACCTTTCGCTCGAAGAAGCACGTTTAAACATTGAGCCCGACAGCACTTTACGTACCGGGGCCAAATGGGGCGGCGTATGGACACGCGATGTAAGTTATAGTACGCTGCTGGCTTCTGCTTATATCGAACCTGCGGTGGCAAAAATTAGTCTGTTGAAAAAAGTAAAACGCGGAAGAATTATACAGGACACGGGTTCCGGCGGCGCATGGCCTGTTTCGTCAGATCGCACCACCTGGGCTTTGGCTGCATGGGAAATCTACAAAGTTACCGGCGACGAAACCTGGCTTAAAACCGCGTACGAAGTGATCAAAAATACACTTGCCGATGATGAAAAAACCATCCGCTCAGTAAAAACCGGAATGAATAAAGGAGAATCCTCTTTTCTCGACTGGCGTGAACAAACCTATCCGAAATGGATGTCGAACACTGATATTTACATGTCGGAAAACCTGGGAACCAACGCAGTTCATTATCGTGCAAACAGTATCCTTGCCGAAATGGCCAAAATACTGGGCCAGCCCGGCGACGAATACCTGAAACGCGCTGAGGAAATTAAAGCTGGCATGAATAAATACCTTTGGATGGCCGACAAAGGATACTACGGACAATATTTGTACGGACGCGTTTTCATGGATCTTTCGCCCCGATTCGAAGCGCTTGGTGAAGCGTTGACAGTTCTATTCGATGTAGCAGACCCGGCAAGAGCAAAATCAGTGTTGGAGAATTCGCCCGTAACACCTTTCGGAACCACCTGTATTTATCCGCAAATTCCTGGTATTCCTCCGTATCACAACAATGCAATATGGCCGTTTGTACAGTCGTTCTGGAACCTTGCTGCAGCAAAAACCGGCAACGAAGCTGCATTGCTGCAAGGTTTGGCTTCCATTTACCGTCCGGGGGCTTTGTTTTTAACCAACTACGAGAATTTTGTAGCTCAAAATGGCGACTATATGGGAACCGAAATCAATTCCGATCGCATGTTGTGGAGCATGGCCGGTAACATGGCTATGGTTCACCGAGTGTTCATAGGAATAAATTTCGAAACTGATGGTATCCTCTTTAAACCGGTAATCCCGGAAGCGTATGGAGGTAAACGGACACTCTCCAATTTCAGTTATAGGAAAGCAAAACTTACTATTACTGTGAATGGTTACGGAAACCAGGTGGCTTCGTTCACAATAGATGGAAAAACAAGCGAGAAGGCTTTCTTCCCTGCAAACTTAACCGGAAACCATACCATCGAATTTGAGATGAAGAACAACAGTTTTGGTGATACAAAAATTAATATGGTTCCGAATAAATTTTCTCTTACCTATCCCCAGGTTAAACTTGATGGTACGCAGTTGAATTGGGATGTGGTTCCAGGCGCTTTTGCCTACAATATTTATAAATATGGAGAAATAATTAAAACCATTCCTGACAATCATTTTGAAGTAAATACCAACGAATTTTCAGAATACAAAATATCTGCCATCGATACTGAAAAGATTGAATCATTCACCAGTGAACCGATTTTGTTATGTAAAGACTCCAATCTCAAAATAGTTGAAGCGGAAAGCGTAGTTGAAAAATCGAAACTGCCCTATACCAACTACTCGGGCGACGGCTTTGTAGAAATCAGCAGCAGCAAAAACCGTGAAATCAATATCAAAATTGACGTCCCCGAAAGCGGAACATATTTAATTGATTGCCGTTATGCAAACGGTACCGATCCATGGAATACCGATAACAACTGTGGCATCCGTAGCATTTACATCAACGGAAATTATTCCGGCGTATGGGTTTTCCCGCAAAGGGGGACCAATGAATGGAGCGACTGGGGTTTCTCCAATATCATCGAAGCTCCGCTTAATAAAGGCAGTAATAAGTTAACCATCAGGTTCGAGGGTTGGAACATTAATATGGACGGAGAAATCAATGATGCGTTGCTGGATTATATACGGATAATCAGGAAGAATTAGAAGTTTTAGTGGTTGCATTATAAAACAGGGCATTAAAAGACGAATATCATAAAAAAGGCGGCTATCTTTGTGGTTGTGATCACTCAAAAATAATCGTCGTATGAAAAGGAAAATTTACATTCTGCTAAGTGCCATAGCAATAATAGCTGTTGCTTGTAATCCCATTTCCAATCAAAAGAGTACTCCCAAAAACTCAACTAAAGCCAATTTAAAAATTGAGGAAGGCTTTGTTGATGCAAACGGTGTTCTGATTTATTATAAAACGCTGGGGCAAGGTCAGCCATTGCTGATCCTACATGGAGGGCCAGGTGCTTCTCACGACTATTTCCTTCCTTACCTTTTGCCGTTAGCACGGACCAACCGGCTTATTTTTATTGACGAACGTGGCTCGGGACAATCACAAAAACTTGAGGATCCTTCAGGATATACCGTCGAAAATATGGTTGAGGATGTGGAGGCTGTCCGCCAGGTATTGGATCTTGGAAAGATAAGCCTTTTAGGACATTCCTTTGGCGGAGTTCTGGCTCAGGCGTATGCTCTTAAATACCCGGAAAATCTTTCGCATCTGATACTGTGCAGCACCTTTCACAGCACGTCAAAGATGAATGAGGTTTTTGTGAAAATAAAAGAAAATATGACGCCTGAACTTCGCGACCGTATTGATAAAATGGAAAAGGAAGGATTATATGGTCATGGGAAAGATTATGAAAAAAACAGGTATACACCTGATTACATGACAGCTGCATGGGGCGAAGGTTACTTTCAGTATCTCTATCAGAACCATCCGGATGCCAACTACGATCCTGTTGCCAACGGTACTATGTCATGGGATTTGTACCGTGAAATGTGGGGGTCGCATGGCGAGTTTGTGATTGATGGAAACCTGAAATCGGCAGAGTATGCTGACCGTCTTTCAAAAATTACGGTTCCTACGCTTATTACCGTTGGCGATCACGACGAGTGCGCTCCGTCTCTTTCGGAGGAAATGCACCAGGAGATAAAAGGTTCAAAACTTGTAATTTTCCCTGAGAGCGGGCATATGACTTTCGTTGATCAACCGAACCTGTTCATTTCTACTGTTAATGAATTTTTGAATCCTTCAAAATAAACCTGGCAGTCAACTGTTATTCAATCATCAAACAATCAGAAACAAGAAAAAATCATGTCAAAACTCTTTTCGCCACTTACAATTAAAGATATAACTTTCAGAAACCGGATTGCCATTTCGCCCATGTGCCAGTATACTGCTGTTGATGGATTTGGGAACGACTGGCACATGGTACATTTAGGCAGCCGCGCAGTAGGCGGTGCATCACTGGTTATTCAGGAAGCAACTTCGGTTTCTCCTGAAGGCCGTATTTCTCCCGGAGATCTTGGTTTATATAATGATGAACAGATAGATAAGCTGAAAAGTATAAATTCATTTATTCATCAGCACGGAGCTGTAGCCGGTATTCAACTGGCTCATGCAGGACGAAAAGCAAGTTGTGCTATTCCATGGAAAGGTGTCAAACAGCTTAAAGCAAATGAAGGAGGCTGGACGACAGTAGCTCCAACTGCTTTAGTTTTTAATCAGGAAGATGATGCTCCAAAAGAATTGGACCTTGATGGAATAAAAAAAGTAATTAACGATTTTAAAGTTGCTACCCGAAGATCGGTTGATGCAGGATACAAATTAGTTGAAATACATGCGGCTCACGGGTATTTGATTCATCAGTTTCTTTCTCCTTTAAGCAATCACCGCACGGATAATTATGGCGGCAGTTTT
>JBBQGD010000188.1:0-6507 GCA_038322655.1 Bacteroidales bacterium
TTTCCATCTTTAGACCTTTTTTAGGTTGACAATTATTGTTAATTGTGTGCCTACACCAACTTCACTTTGGATTTTAAGTTCGTCGGCATTGTTTTTTATATTCTGAAGTCCCATTCCGGCTCCGAAACCCATTTCACGAACCTTTGCCGATGCTGTTGAATAGCCTGCCTGCATTGCCATTGCAATATCCGGTATACCGGGACCGGTGTCTATCAGTTGAATATGCACTCTGTTTGTATCAACATCACATATAATTTTTCCTCCATTGGAATGAGCCACTACATTAACTTCTCCTTCGTATAACGAAACTACTATTCGTTTTATAACCTGCGGATCAACATTGAGTTGCTTTAGTATTTTTTTAAAACTACTCGAAGCATCGCCAGCCTTGGTGAAATTACTTGCTTCTATGTTGTATTCAAACTGCATCTGGCTAAAAGTTTAGTAAACAGGATTAATTCCATTCTGAAACAATAGTCCGCATGCTTTGTACATAGAGTAACGGCATTGCAAAATTACAATCCTGTTTTCTTTGGCTAATGCAATCATTTCGGGGCTTGCTTTTTTATTGCGGACCAGAACTATATTTTTTATATCGGACATTTCTGAGGTACGGATCGTTTGTATATTTACCAGTCCGGTAAGTAGTAGTAATTTATCGCTGTCAATTGTCAAAACATCACTCATCAGATCCGAAGCAAATACAGCCTGAACTTCTCTTTCGAGCCTACTCTGACCACAAATCACTTCTGCTTCGAGAATTGATGTAACTTCTTTTAAATTCATTTTAAATTCTGCTGTTTAATAGTAAGTAAATGAGCATGTAGCGACTTAACGGGCATCCCAAATTTTAAGTTGCAAAATTATGGGTAATTTATCGGAAAAACAAGACCATTGTTATTTTATTAACATTGTGAATAAAATAACAATATATTTGTAATTAGTCTTAATAATAGTAGTTTACATATTAAAATATATAGATTTGTTATTATTATCGAATGTCATTTCAAGTTAATGTGATGCATACCTGATTTGTATTAAGATATGCGAAAATGAAAAAGCCGCCCTTTGTCCGGACGGCTTTTAAAAAACATTGTTTTAAATTAGTAGCGCTTGCGAACTTTGTAATGAGTATGTAATAATTCGTGTGATTTGTGCCCAAGTGGCTGTGTAAGGTATTCTTTGTAAACTTCGACTACTTCTGGATTTTCGTGTGATTTGCGGATTGGCTTACCCATATCTTCTGCGTATATAGCCTCGGCTCTACGTTTGCGTATTTCTTCAGATGTAGGTATAGGTTGTCCACCACCTCCAATACATCCACCGGGGCATCCCATCACTTCAATGAAGTGATAGCTTGTTTTTCCAGACCTAACAGATTCCATAAGTTGATTTGCATTTGCAAGTCCATGAGCAACTGCAACTTTTAGTTCAACACCTTCGAGGAAGCTCCATTCAGGAACTGTATTTTTAATTTTAATACTAGCTTCTTTTACACCTTCCATACCTCGCACTGGCTTGATATTTAAGTTAGTAAAAGGAACCTCGTTACCGGTTATAATTTCATAGGCTGTCCGTAGAGCTGCTTCCATTACTCCGCCGGTTGTTCCGAAAATTACTGCAGCTCCTGTTGATTCTCCAAGGATGCTGTCATATGATTCATCTTCAAGTTTTTCAAATTCAATACCAGCCTGTTTAATCATCATGGCAAGTTCGCGGGTAGTAAGTACATAATCAACATCTTTGAACCCAGAATCTCGCATTTCGGGTCGGTTGCATTCAAATTTTTTGGCAGTGCAGGGCATAATAGAAACCACCACCATGTTTTCAGCTTTGATGTTAATTTTGTCGGCATAATACGTTTTTGCCAGAGCTCCAAACATTTGTTGCGGCGATTTGCACGTTGAAAGGTTTTCAAGCAAGTCGGGGTACAAGTGCTCCTGAAACTTTATCCAACCTGGTGAACATGAGGTCATCATAGGAAGTCTTACCGTTTCGTCTTTGTCAACAATGGCTTTTTTGAGGCGGGTAAGTAATTCTGTGCCTTCTTCCAAAATGGTCAGATCCGCTGCAAAATCAGTATCCAAAACTTTGCTAAAGCCCATTTTTCGTAAAGCTGATACCATTTTGCCGGTAACCCTTATACCAGGTTCAAGTCCCAGGTCTTCACCAAGCGCAACGCGGGTTGCAGGAGCTGTTTGAACGACAACAAATTTATTGGGATCGTAAATGTCGTTCCAGACTTCTTCCATATAATTTCTTTCATACAAAGCACCGGTAGGACAACGGTTGATACATTGTCCGCAGTTGGTACATACAACATCATTCATTGGTTTATTCAAAAAGGTCGAGATAGTTTGGTGATCACCTTTATTAATCACTGCCAGTGCACTAACTGATTGCAGCTCCTCGCAGGTCCGAACGCAACGCTGGCATCGGATACATTTACTGGCATCTCTTGTAATGGAAGGCGATGAAATATCAAGAATTTTATCCCGCGTTTTAACGAGATCGATAAAAACATGATCGCCAAACCTATACTCTGAAGCCAGTTCCTGCAGTTCACAATGTCCGTTTTTAAAACATTTGGTGCAATCAACATTATGTTCTGACAATAAAAGCTCAATAACGTGTTTCCTTGCAATACGAACTTTTTCACTGTTAGTATTTACTTCCATTCCTTCCGAAACCGGAGTAGCGCAGGATGCAGCTAAAAGGCGTGCTCCTTTTACCTCAACAACACAAACTCGGCAATTGCCTGCCACGCTGAGATCGGGGTGATTACAGAGGGTAGGTATTTTAAAATTAAGAAGTTTGGCTGCTTCCAGAATGGTAGTGCCTTCTTCTACTTGTATAGGTGTATTATTTATTTTCAGGTTAACCATATATTTACCCATGGTGTTTTTCTCCTATCTTATATGTTTAAAAGTGCTTGATTAGTAAATGATTTCTTCACGAAAATTATCGACAATAGAGGTAAATGGATTAGCAACAGATTGTCCCAGACCGCATTTAGCTGCAATTTTCATAGTAGCTGTTAATTTTTTCAGATCGTCGAGATAAGCAGGGGGGCGTTCCCCTTTTTTAACGGCTTCAATACCTTTAAGCAACTGCTGGCATCCGATTCGACAAGGAGTGCATTGTCCACAGGATTCTTCGGTAAAGAATTCGAGATAATCGTGTAGTACATTGTACATTGAGCGGCTAGAGTTAAATATCATCATGGAACCACCTGTAGGAATTCCTTCGAAGCCGATAATGGTATCATTGAATTTTTTACGCGGAACACAATGTCCTGATGCTCCTCCAACTTGTATAGCTTTTGTATCGCCGTCGCCAAATTCATCAACAAAATCCTTGAGTGGCATTCCCAATTCGAGCTCATATATTCCTGCAATCGGTGTGTCTCCGGATACGGAGAATACTTTTGACCCTCTTGAGTCGTTAGTGCCGAGAGCCTTAAATCTCTCGGGACCCATACGACAGATTTCGGAAGTATAAACCAGGGTTTCAACATTGTTAATTACCGTGGGTTTGCCGTTGTAACCGGCAACAGTGGGGTAAGGCGGTTTGTTTCGGGGTTCACCGCGTTTGCCTTCCATTGATTCGAATAAGGCTGATTCCTCACCGCAAACATAGGCGCCGCTTCCCGATCGGAGATAAATATTAAAATCGACTTTTAAGTTGTGGAGTTGCTCATTGAATTTATCAATCTTTTGCTGAAGTGTTTTGAGCATAAAATTATACTCACCCCTGATGTAGATATAGCCTTCGCGGGCACCAATCACATATCCGCAAATAGTCATTCCTGCAAATATTTTCTCGGGGACTTTATCCAGGATTTCACGGTCCTTAAATGTGCCAGGTTCTCCTTCGTCGGCATTGCAGATTACATATTTTATTTCGGATTCTTCGTTACGGCAAAATTTCCATTTAAGCCCCGTAGGGAAACCAGCACCACCACGTCCTTTCAATCCGGAATCAATCATATCCAGTATTATGGTTTCGGGGGTCTTTTTAATCGTTTTTTCTACAACCTGAATAGGGGTGCATTTCTCGTCCCATCCAAAGATTATATCTATTTTTTTTAATTGTTTCTGTTCCATGTCATAAGAGATTTATTCCAGAATGTTAGATGGTTTTCTTTGCGAATTCTTCAATGATTTCAATTGCTTTTTCAGGAGTAACTGAAGGAAATACTTCATCGTTAACCAGCATTACCGGTCCTTTGTGGCACCATCCAAGGCAATTGGCAGTTAAAAGTGTAAATTTTTTATTGTGCGAAGTTTCGCCGACTTTTACCATTAAATGGTCTTCAATAGCTTTAATAATAGCATCTTTTCCCTGCATGTGGCAGGAAATTGTTTTACACACCCTGATAATATTTTTACCGCGTGGCTTTGTGTCAAGGAAAGTGTAAAATGTAGCGGTTCCGTACACATCGGCTGCCGAAATATCCAGTTCGCGTGCTACTGCAATCATAGCATCTTCCGAAAGATATTTCTCACGGGCTACTACACCCTGTAATACTGGCATTAAAGCATTACGGGTTTTACCGTGCTTTTCAACCAAGTCATGAATCAGTACTTCAGTAGTTGTCATTTTGAGCTAGTTTAATTGTAATTATTTGATTAGTATTATTATACATTGTTAATCAATTCACAATAGAGGCTGTAAAGATATATATCTTATAATTATATGGCTCACATTTTAGATAAAATTTTGGATTTTGAGCGCAATTTATATCCTTTCTAAAAAACACATCTAACTTAATGATATTCATTTGTTAAATAGATAATTAGATACTAACATGTATCATTATTTCTATGGAAAAGCTACTTTTGTACCCTGGAGGAAAGCATGGCATACAGATATTTTATACGTTTAGCGTACAACGGTTTAACATTTGGTGGCTGGCAAGTACAGCCTAATACTATAACTGTTCAGCAACTGATCAATGATGGCTTGTCGGCAGTTACCGGCATTAAAATAAATGTTACAGGATGTGGCCGCACTGATGCAGGCGTAAGCGCAGGTTCTTTTTTTGCACATTTCGATCATGATGAAGCATTTTCATCGGATGCTTTGAATCAACTCGCTTTCAGGCTTAACAGGTTTTTACCTCAGGAAATAGTTGTTTTTGAAATTAAACCGGTAGTTGCCGGTGCACATGCCCGCTATAGTGCCTTGTGGCGGGAGTATGAATATTTAATAGTCAGGCAAAAAGATCCTTTTAATATTCATCATGCGTATTATTTGCATACTGAATTGAATATTGAAAAAATGAATGGTTGCGCCAATTTGCTAATTGGAAAACATGATTTCCAATGTTTTAGCAAAGTGAATACGCAGGTGAATAATTATTTTTGTGATATACAACTTGCTCACTGGGCTGAAAAGGAACATCAGTTGAAATTTACTATCAGGGCTGATCGTTTTTTGCGAAATATGGTACGAGCCATAGTTGGAACATTGCTGAATGTAGGAAGAGGTAAAATTTCGACTGAGGAATTTCAGCAAATCATGGATAGTCATAATAGGGGAGAAGCCGGATATTCTGTTCCTGCAAAAGGACTTATATTAACCGGGATTGGATACCCTGATGAACTATTTTCAGAAGAGCCTGTTTTTATTTCTTTTGAAAGCGGTAAAAAAATCATATCACATTACTATACCGATTCCCAAAATCATTCTCACTTTGGCAACGAAGCCAGTGATTCAGCCAGGAATGACTGAGACAAAAGAATAATTAAGGATTTTTATGAAGCTTCATTAAACTTTAGATTCACTGAAGTTGTTAAGTATATGTAAGAATAAAAATTTTTAACAACTAGAGAGATGCATTTTAATTATCGAAAAATAGGGTTTGCGGCACTGATTTGTCTTTCTTTTTCAGCATGTGCGCAAAAAAATCAGACAAACAATTTAAAAGAATCAAATAAAGCAACAATGGATACTTTTGAGATAAAGAAAACCGACGATGAATGGCGCAAACAACTGAGCCCGGTACAATTTGGCATTTTACGCGAAAAAGCTACTGAAAGACCTTTTACCGGCGAATATGATAAGTTTTATGAGGAAGGGACATATTATTGTGCAGCTTGCGGTGCCGAACTTTTTACATCAAAAACCAAGTTCAACGCAGGTTGTGGCTGGCCGTCCTTTTACGAACCGGCGGTAAATAAAAATATTGTGGAGAAAAAAGATGTAACTCTGGGAATGGTGCGTATTGAAGTTATGTGTGCTAAATGTGGTGGACATCTGGGGCATGTTTTTAATGATGGTCCTGCGCCAACAGGTTTACGATATTGTATTAATTCGGGGGCATTGAGGTTTGAGGAAGGGAAGAAGAAGTGAAAAGTGAAAAGTGAAAAGTGAAAAGTGAAAAGTGAAAAGTGAAAAGTGAAAAGTGAAAAGTGAAAAGTGAGAGTGTATAATACTGAATCTCTCTGATATTGATTTATCTCTGATTTGCACTTAGATCAATAAATGTACCTGAACCACAAA
>JBBQGD010000189.1:0-6485 GCA_038322655.1 Bacteroidales bacterium
ACGGTACGAAAGTTTTGAATAAAAAACTTTAAGCATGTAAAAGGCATCAGAATTCGGTTTCTCAATCTATAACCCAATTCTGATGTCTTTTTCGTTAAAGACTCTTTGTTATTCGGCTACTTGTTTTTAGGGCTATGTTACAGCATAAGCATTTGCTTAAAATAATATCATTTTGTTCCCAGATTATTAGAAATAAATCCAATTTAACCGTGATACGTGATTATAGATAAAGAGTTTAAATTTCCATTTTATGCCAAGGCAGCACTCCTGTTAATAGGGTTGTATGTTTTTATCAGTATGCTATTTATTGCGCAGGATATCCTTATCCCGATCATTTTTGCAGTTATAATTGCCATAGTGCTTCACCCGGTAGTAAATTTTTTTATCGACCATAAAATCCCCAGGGTTTTAGCTATTATTATCACACTATCCCTTACATTTATAGTGGTTGCAGCGCTTGCAATGCTTATTTCCAGGCAGGCAAATAAGTTCAGTGAAACATGGCCGGTGCTGGTCGAAAAATTCACACTGATGTTAAGCCAGATCACCACATGGTTTTCGAAATACTTTGATATAAATCCCTGGGTAGTCCATAAATGGATTGTTAAAACCAAAGCAGAACTGCTCAGTAACAGCAACGCTGCCATCGGGCAAACACTTTTCGCCGTCGGCAACACATTGATGGTATTGTTCCTGATTCCGGTGTATGTCTTTATTATTTTATATTACAATAAACTCCTGATTGAATTTATTCACAGGCTCTTTGGTTCAAGCAACCAAAAAAAGGTTAGCGAAATTGTAAACCAAACAAAGACACTTATTCAGCGCTACCTGGTAGGACTCGTTATCGAAGCTGTAATAGTAGCCGTTATGGAAATTGCTGCCCTGTTGCTGCTTGGTATTGATTATGCAATTCTACTGGGTATTATTGGTGCATTGCTCAATGTGATCCCATATATCGGCGGACTGGTTGCTGTTGCATTACCAATGATTATTGCTTTTGCCACCAAAGATTCAGCCTGGTATGCTTTATATGTACTGGTAATTTATTACATTATCCAACTCATTGACAATAACCTGATTGTACCTTTCATCGTATCGTCCAAAGTTAAAATCAATGCACTTTTCTCCATCATAGTGGTATTTGCAGGTAATGCCTTATGGGGCGTTCCCGGGATGTTTCTTTCCATACCACTTCTTGCTATAATCAAACTTATTTTCGACCATATTGAACCGTTAAAACCCTGGGGATTTTTATTGGGTGATGCCAGGTCGCCTTCTCCGCTACTTGAAATTGAGCCGATAGTTAAAAAAATTAAAAAAATAGTCAAATGAAAAAAGTTAAAAAAAGAGGAGTTGTATTATCGAAAACCAGTCTTGAATTTGAAGCAAAGCGTAGTCCGGAGCCTTTAATAGTTCATCAATTCAATAGCACCTCTATGCAAAACAGAAAAGAAAGCAAAGAGAGAAAAAATCAGTTTAAAGGGCCATTATCTCATGTTGAACAAAGGGAAAAACGTTTTACAGATCCGGAGTTCGATTTAGAGTCGCCGGTTGAAGAAATGCATTGGATGGCTTTCGCTGCATATAATCAAACAAATCAGGACCTTATACGTTAAATAATAGGACTTATTATGAAAAAAAAAATCGTTTCGGCCCTTTATTCAGCATGCGCATCCCAATACCAGAATTTATTTTTACCTGAAAAAATTAAACAAACCATAACTATTCCATCAAGAAGTATGCAAAACCTAGTTCGGGATCATTCGCAAAACCTGGCCGAAATTTTATTCATCACTTCATATCCACCCCGGGAATGTGGCATAGCGACCTATTCGCAGGATTTAATAAAAGCGCTGAATAATAAATTCACTGATTCTATAGCCATAAAGGTTTGTGCATTGGAATCAGGCAAAATAAATTATGAGTATCCTGATGAAGTAAAATATGTTCTTAAAACATCCATAGCAGCCGAGTATGAAAAACTGACAGTAAAGATTAATAATGACGACCTGATCAAAATCGTTCTGATCCAACACGAATTTGGTTTTTACCGGGTTCAGGAACAAGCATTTCTGCAATTTCTTTATAACCTCACTAAACCGGTTGCTATAGTTTTTCATACAGTACTGCCGCATCCGGATGAACAGTTAAAATCAAAAATAAGGGGCATTGCAGATGTGTGTGAATCCATTATAGTAATGACAAATACTTCGGCTCAAATATTGAAGGATGAGTATGGGGTGCCAGATGATAAAATATCGGTTATTGCCCATGGCACGCACCTTGTACCACATTTGAATGCGGAATTGTTGAAGAAAAAATATGGTTTATCGGGTCGTAAAGTCCTTTCAACATTCGGCCTGCTGAATTCGGGAAAAGGCATTGAAACTACCCTGGAAGCATTACCGGAAATTGTAAAAAGCAACCCTGAAGCAATTTTCCTGTTGATTGGCAAGACCCACCCGGAAGTAGTGAAAGAAGAAGGCGAGAAATACCGTGAAATGCTTCTAAAAAAAGTAGAACAATATAACCTTCAGGATCATGTGCGATTTGTAAACAAATACCTGCCACTGCCCGATTTGCTCGAATACCTGCAGCTCACCGATATTTACGTGTTCACCACAAACGATCCTAACCAGGCAGTGAGCGGCACTTTTGCCTATGCCATGAGTTGTGCCTGTCCAATCATTTCAACCCCTATTCCTCATGCAAAAGAGGTACTGACAAAGGATACAGGAATTATTTTTGATTTTCGCGACTCAAAGCAACTTGCTGCCGGTGTTTTGAAGATACTCAATAATGATACTTTACGTAAAAATATGAGCATAAATACTTTGCAGAAAATAGTATCCACAGCCTGGGAAAACTCAGCTGTAGCTCATGCTATGTTGTTCAAAGAGCTTACCGGTGGTAAAATTACTTTGCAATATAACTACCCTGAAATCAAACTGGATCACTTGTCAGCAATGACAACCGATATTGGGATAATACAGTTTTCGAAAATTAACCTGCCGGATATTGATTCTGGTTACACACTGGATGACAATGCCCGCGCACTGGTGGTAGTTTGTATGGACTTTGCACTAACCGGGAATAAAAAGCTTGTATTCGAAATAGATAAATATCTCAAATTTATCAGGTTATGCCAGCAGCCTAAAGGCAATTTTTTAAACTATGTGGATAAAAATCTGAAGTTTACGGAACAAAATAGTGCCGTCAATTTAGATGATTCCAATGGACGGGCAATCTGGGCTTTAGGATATTTAACATCGTTATCCGGTTTATTGCCTTCTGAAATCATTGAAGAGGCTGAATCCATTATCCTTAAATCGTCGCAACATATAACTGCAATACATTCAACCCGGGCCATGGCTTTCGTTATTAAGGGTTTATATCACTATCATACGGCCAAAAAGTCACCCGAAAATCTTAAAATTTGTACCACACTTGCCGATCGACTTGTACAGATGTATAAGCATGAAGCCAGCCCAACCTGGGAATGGTTTGAAGGTTCCCTTACCTATGCCAACAGCATTTTACCGGAAGTAATGCTATATGCCTGGAAACTAACCGGCAATAAAGAGTATAAGGATATAGCAATTACATCCTTCAATTTTCTATTATCAAAAACATTCAATGAAAACGGGATCGAGGTTATCTCGAACCGTACCTGGCTGCAAAAAGGGGAAAAGGCAGGGCAGTTTGGCGAACAGGCTATTGATGTCGCAAACACCATAATGGCGTTAAGTGAATTTTATGATGATACCCGCGACGAAAACTATCGTCTGAAAATGGAGACCGCCTTCGACTGGTTCCTGGGGCATAACCGGTTACATCAGATTATTTATAATCCATGCACAGGCGGTTGTTACGACGGGTTGGAGGAAACGCATGCTAACCTTAACCAGGGGGCTGAATCAACGGTAAGTTACCTGATGGCACGTTTGACAGTTCAGAAGTACAAGAAAAGGGCTGGCTTACGGAAGGATTAACTACGGAACAAAATTTCATTTATAAAAGAAACCTGGCAGGCATATAAGTCTGTCAGGTTTTTAAAATGTGTGAATTATATAACTTTTTTAAATAGTTGTGTAACATTTATTTCGCCGAACGAGCGCAACTTTGTACCCGTATTATTAACTTAAATTCCCTAAAATGAAAAGAGTACTTCCATTTCTAACAATCTCAGCTTTAGTTCTTAGTTTGTCATTAACATCATGCGGACCCAGTAAAAAACTGGTCGAATCACGATCAAGGGTTGATAAACTTCAAAACGACAGCGCCAGTACTCATAGCCAGTTAAAGGACTGCAACACATTGGTAAAGAATCTGAATGGCGAAAAGGCGTCATTAGAAGCTAAAAATAATGCAATTCAAAATGATTTAAAGGTACTTAACAGCGATAATACAGAATCGAAATTGACAATTGCCGAACAGGCAATGCGGTTACAAAACCTACAGAACCTGATCCAGTCGCAGAAAGATATACTGAGCAAGCTTAAAAATTCGATAGCCGATGCGCTGCTGAATTATTCCGCTGATGAACTCACTGTTACTGTTAAAGATGGTAACGTTTATGTTTCGCTCCAGGAAAAACTGCTTTTTAAATCAGGCAGTGATGTGGTTGATCCCAAAGGGAAAGAAGCTCTGGCTAAACTTGCCATTGTGCTTAACACAACTAAAAATATTACTGTATTGATTGAGGGTCATACCGATAATGTTCCTATTAAGACAAAACAATTCAAAGATAATTGGGACCTTAGCACCGCAAGGGCTACCTCTATTGTTCGGATTTTGACTAAAGACAATGCTTTTGATCCGAATCGTATTACCGCATCTGGCGAAAGCAGTTATCATCCTGTTCAATCCAACGAAACAGCCGAAGGACGTGCTGCAAACCGCAGAACCGAAGTAATTCTTTCACCCGACCTGAAAGAGCTTTTTAAAATACTGGAACAATAAAAACTTAAAGGAGCCTGTATTTTCCTTTAAATGATAATAGAATTCTTCCAATACGAGGTGAGGGTAATAAAGTGCGGAATGTGAAATTCCGGCTTTAGAATTCTCTCCTCTTTCCCATAACTAAATGCTGCCTGACTAAAAGGATATTTTAACCAAGGCTGTATTAATACCATTTGTTACTCAGGGATTTAATCCCCCTTAAATTGTTTCTAATCCATATTAAATGAAAACAGCCGGCATTGTAATTTTCCTCATCGGACTAACATTAACACTCTTCACAACTATTACCTATTTTACCAGGGAAAAAGTTGTAGATTTGGGAACTGTAGAAATCACCGCAAAAAAAGCACACCATCTCACTATCTCACCTTTTATCGGGATTGCCGTAATGGGAATTGGTGGACTCATTTTCTGGCAATCAGACAAATCTAAATAATCCCTGCCATTTAAGATGATACTATAAAGACACATTGTCTGACTTCTATTGTTACCCAATTGTCGCCCTTCCCGCTTTTGCCCCTCGCTTTTTTCACTTTTCACTCTTCATTCTTCACTCCTCCCTAAACCCTAAACACCAATCCCAAACCCCTTTGAAGATATATATCAAATACATGGTCAGCAACCGATGCAAAATGCTGGTGAAGGAAGAATTAAAGAAACTGGGTCTTCACTTCATTGTTGATATGGGCGAAGCAGATATTATGGAGGATATCACTGCTGAGCAGCGCGATCAGATTCGCGAAGCTCTGCTCCAGTCAGGGCTTGAACTGATGGATGATAAGAAAGCCGTTCTGATCGAAAAAATAAAAGCCGTAATTATTGAAATGGTTCATTACACCGAAGAACTCCCGAAAATTAATTTCTCGGATTACTTAAGTGAAAAACTAAATCATGATTACACCTATATGGCTAATTTATTTTCCGATGTGGAGGGAACTACCATCGAAAAATTCATCATTTCGCATAAAATTGAACGGGTAAAAGAGCTGATTATTTATGATGAAGTTAACCTTACCGAAATAGCCTGGATGATGCATTACAGCAGTGTAGCGCATTTGTCCAATCAATTTAAAAAAGTTACCGGACTTACGCCTTCGCATTTTAAACAACTGAAGAGTAAAAGGCGCAGCCCGATTGAAGATATTGGGAATTAATATTGTTTCATGTTTCATAAAAGGTTTCATGTTTCATGAGTTGCTCAACCTGAAACTCTGCAACGTTGAAAATGGAATACTTATCATTGAAATCTTGAAAAGACCCCTCTGTCCGTCTGAGGCGGACATCTCCCCAGGGGGAGAATGCTAAAAACCAAATGCAAGCACAAAATTGGAATTTAAAACCGGAAACTTTGAACCCTTGTACGCCGCTGGCAATTTGAACATTTGAACGCGAAGCATTGAACGCAAAGCATTGAAACCTTGAAACATGAAACCCTCCTACTCCACAACCCGCTAATAAACCTCAAATTAACCCTAACAAAGTATGAAATTTCTGGCCAGTAAAAAAATAACGATTATACT
>JBBQGD010000190.1:0-6478 GCA_038322655.1 Bacteroidales bacterium
CGCTGGGTGAGCTGATCGGGCAAGTTTATGTTAAGGAGTATCTGCCCAAAGGAACCAAGGAAAAGTTGCTCGAAATCGGAAATGCCATCAAAACCGTGTATGCCGAAAGAATTAAAAACCTCGATTGGATGAGTCCGGAGACCAAGGACAAAGCTCTTGTAAAACTGGATGGCATTGTTATGAAAGTCGGGTACCCTGATCATTGGAAAGATATGAACAGTGTTAGTATCGATCGCAACTCGTATCTTCATAATGTGGCAAATACATCCAGGTGGAGATTCAACTATATGATTGAAAAATATGGTAAACCCGTTGACCGAACGGAATGGGGGATGGAGCCACAAACCTATAATGCATATTACAATCCATCAAATAACGAGATTTGCGTGCCGGGTTGTAATATCCTGGTTCCTGGTTATGAACATGTGCTGGCCGACGACGCCATACTCTATTCCATCATCGGCGGATCCACTTTCGGGCACGAAATCACACATGGCTTCGATGACCAGGGAGCTAAATATGACAAAGAAGGAAATCTGAATAACTGGTGGACAAGTAACGATAGTATTAAATTTTTTACCAAAACCAAAGTAATCGTTGACCAGTTTGATTCGTATGTAGCAGTTGATAGCCTGCATATAAACGGCAATTCGACACAAGGTGAGAATATTGCCGACCTGGCTGGTATCAGCATGGGATTGGAAGCGTTCAAAAAAACCAAACAATATAAAAATAATGAGATTATTGCCGGCCTGACACCGGATCAACGGTTTTTCCTGGCTTACGGCCTGGCCTGGATGATCAATATGCGTCCGGAGGCTATCGCCAACAGGGTTAAAAGCGATGTACATTCTCCGGCCAAATTCAGGGTAATCGGTCCTTTGTCGGATATTCCTGAATTTTATACCACTTTCAACGTAAAGCAAGGCGATGCCATGTGGCGGCCGGATAGCCTGCAGGTGAAAATCTGGTAATGCTGATTTCTTGCTGATATACTATTTAGAAATAAATTAATGGAAAAAGGTTGCTCGCCCGGAGCAACCTTTTTTGCTTTTTGTAAAAACACATTTTTAAAACAAGAAAATAATTTTCAATACGTTTGATCCGAAAAATTTTACTTCCTGCCTCACCCTGATTTTTCAAACAGGAAATCAAAGATGATCATGAAAGATTTTGGACCGCTTCGGATTTGTCGATTTTAAGTGTTTTTAAACTGAAAAAATGAAACCTCTTATATACAGGTAAAATTCTATTGAAATCTCAAAGGCTGAAAATTGTTAAAAATCCTTTTTTAAAACCTGGTAAAACAGCATATTTTACTGACATACAATAGGTTTAGAAAACGCTTATACCAGAAAAATAGTTCTTTATGCTGATCATAAAATTTTGATGTGTTTTTATTGTTTTCTCATAAAACTAGAACATATTTATTTTTTTAGTTATAAATTCCGTTTCCCTACGAAATTACTTGTGATGTAATTTTATACCATCACATTTTTTAGAATCTTCTTTGTCAGAATATATTTTATTCACCGATTAATCCTTTTCACTTTTGGACGATCTAAATACAAATTCATTCAATAATTTATAAACTTTTTTCGCATGCACAAAATAAGATACTCCCTTTTCTTTTTCAGTTTATTCTTTATCAATATAGCATTTTCTCAAGAATTCAGGCTTTCGGGTACGTTGGTAAACCAGGAAGACAATTTGCCACTGGTTGGAGCCACCATAAAACTTATAAGTTTACGCGATTCGCTAAAGTTCGATTACCGGAGCAGCGGAGTAAAGGGAGATTTCCTTTTTACTAAAATTGCCCGTGGGCGTTTCCGACTGGAGGTAACTTATATCGGTTTCGAAAAATATGAGCAGGTAGTAATGGTAGATGGAAAAACAGAGAATATCGGTACAATAATAATTAAACCGGCTTTAACCAGCCTGGGAGAAGTTGAAATAAAAGAAACTGCAATAAGAGCTGAGCAAAAGGGCGATACAACCCAATATAATGCCGCTGCATTTAAGGTTTCGCAGGACGCTACAACAGAAGATCTGGTAAAAAAAATGCCCGGGATTACCATTGAAAACGGAACTGTTAAAGCACATGGTGAAGATGTTAAAAGAGTATTGGTTGATGGAAAACAGTTCTTTGGCGATGACCCTTCTGTTACATTGAAGAATCTTCCGGCAGAAGTAGTAGATAAAATACAGGTATTCGACAAGCTGTCCGACCAGGCTGCCTGGACCGGTTTTGACGATGGAAGCGGACAGAAAACCATCAATATAGTAACACGAAATAATAAAAATTCGGGGCAGTTTGGTAAATTTTCGGCAGGTTATGGTACCGATGCCCGTTATCTGCTGGGTGCAAATATTAACTTTTTCAAAGATAAAAGACGCATTACCTTGTTAGGGATGAGTAACAATGTAAATCAGCAGAATTTTTCGGCGGATGATATAGTTGGTTCAAGCGGAGGCGGACGACAGCGTGGCGGGTCCGGAGGCAGCTATATGCCCGTTCAGATGGGTGCCCAGAGTGGCATATTCAGTACCAATGCCATTGGTGTAAATTATACTGATGAATGGGGAAGCAAAATTATATTCAACGGGAGTTACTTTTTTAATTCCGGGATAAATACCACCAAACAGCAACTGAACCGTCAATATATACTCGGAGGTGAAGTAAACCAGTACTATAAAGAGCTAAACTCTTCCGAAACAAATAATGACAACCACCGGCTGAATATGCGCATTGAGTACAATCCCGATTCGAATAATTCCATTATTCTTACTCCCCGCCTCAGCATACAGGACAATAACTCGAACAGCTATTCAAGTGCATCAACTTCGTTATATCCTGATTTTAAACCCGGCAATATTCTGAATGAATCAGTCAATAAAAATAATGGAGATGCCAACGGGTACAATTTCAATAATGATTTTTTATACCGGCATAAATTTGATAAAAATGGAAGAACCTTTTCTGTAAATCTGGGAACTGGATTAAGTAAGCAATACCATAATAATTATCTAAACTCTTTAACCGGATTTTATAATCCGTCGCAGATACAAAACAATGACACTTTGAATCAATACATTAAGGCTTTTTCCGATGGCTTAAACCTTTCATCAAACCTGGTTTACACTGAACCGATCGGAGAAAAAAGTCAAATACAATTAAACTATAATGTTGGTTGGTCGCAGAATGCCAATGACAAAAAAACCTGGAATTATTCTGAAGTGCAGCAACGGTATATCGATTTCGACACCTTGTATTCGAATATTTATGATAACGATTATCTCACGCACCGTATTGGGACCGGGTATCTTTACAGGACCCCGAAAATGAACCTGAACGCCGGTATTACCTATCAATATGCTGAACTTAAAGGGAATACCAGTTTTCCGGTTATTGATTCAACACGAAAAACCTTCAATTCAGTTCTTCCAAATGTAATGTTAAATTATAAGTTCTCACCCTTTACAAACCTCCGGGTTTTCTACCGGGCAAGCACTAACGCACCTTCCACTACCCAGTTGCAAAGGGTAATCGACAATTCAAATCCGCTTTTATTAACTACAGGTAATCCTCAATTGAAACAAGAGTTCAGGCATTTTGCCATGACACGCTTTTCGCATTCCAATAAGGATAAAACATCAAATCTTTTCGGGATGCTCTTCTTTCAGAAAACGATTAATTACATTGGATTATCAACGCTTATTGCTGCCAACGATACTACTGTAAACGGACAGAATATAGGAAAGGGAACACAACTCAGCATGCCAGTTAACCTCGATGGAACATGGAATGGCCGGGCTTTAATTTCGATAGGATTCCCGATTAAAAAAATCAAAAGCAACTTGAATTTTAATACGGGCGTCAGTTATAACCGATTGCCGGGACTTATAAATTCAAACCCTAATTTTTCAAACACATACGGTATAAACCTGGGAGCGGTGCTGAGCAGCAATATCAGTGAAAAAATTGATTTCACTCTTACTTACAATATCAATTACAACTTGGTTGAAAACACTATTCAGCCTCAGTTAAACAATAACTATTTCTTCCAGATAGGTTCCATTCAGTTTAACTGGGAATTCTTGAAAGGGTTTTTCCTTCAAAACAGCCTGACATACCAGAATTATAACGGGATTTCATCCAATATCAGTGACCAGTACACACTCTGGAATTTTAACTTCGGCAAGAAAATATTAAAGAAGAAAAACGGTGAAATAAAACTTTCGTGTTATGATATACTCAACCAGAATAAAAGCCTGAACCGTAGTGTAACTGATACCTATATTGAAGATTCAAACACCGAAGTTCTTCAGCAGTACTTTATGCTGTCATTTACATATACATTGCGAAACTTTAACGGTAAGATGCCTGTGGAGCAAAGACGCGGCTTTGACGGGCGGCCGGATAACCATATGCATTGATAATTAATTCTGAAGATACCAGGTTTACTGGGAAATGAATTTCAGACTATTTTAATCCAGAATACCATTGCAAATTCCAAAAGCTCCGAATATCTGGGCAACTGAAAATTCCGGTTGGGTATATTCTGACTTATTGAAAGTCGGTGTTTCTTCCTGGTCCTGGTTGACGTATATGCCATTTACTTTACCTAAAAATCGATATCCTTCGCTGGCGTTGACTTTGAACCATTTAGTCAGATTCAGTTCAGTAAAAATTCTCGGTATCACTATATATACCCGATCATTGTAAATTTTTCCACGGATTAAAGTAACCGGATCTTTTGCATAAAGGTTCAATACCCCAACACCCGCAGAACTGCTTATTCCCCAATGCACTACATTGCCTGGTTTATGCATATAGCCAAGCACTCCGCCTGCATGAATCATATCAATTTCTCCATTGGTATAGGTTGGGTAGCCAATGGTTGTAAGATCTTTACGGGGAGGAGTATTTACAAGCTTCTGACCTATAAAGGCCGGCAAAAAAGTCGTTGTTAATAATAAACCCTCCTGTAGCTCCCATATCGATTGAAAAGCTTCCTTCAACAGATGAAAGAGCAACTAAAGGACCCATATACACGTTAAGATGCAGGCTTTTTACGGATCCGAACTCATGATAACGATCTGATCTGTTTTGAGCATATAATGACAAAACGATACTACAAAGGATAGCGAGAAAAATCAACACTTTGAATCTCATGACTCGAAAATTAGGATGCAGAGCATGAATGGAAATCACTATGGAGGTATACAAAAGTAAGGCGTTCTACTGATAAAGTGGTTAATTCTATCACTATTATTGAGAAATAGTACTCTTACAATGCAATTAAAAAACCACCTGCAAATGAACGCTGCAGGTGGTTAATAAAAATTTGATCCAATCAATACTTTAGTCCGGACATTTCGGATCCAGAATAATAATTACAGCACATTGTTTTCAGTATATATTCATTGTACTGCTTTTCAATACTATCAATACAGACAAATTATTGCAAATGGTTGCTGCTGTAGTAGGCTTCTTCACTTACAATTTTCCCATCCTTATCAAAGCTATGGGCTAACATTAGCGGTAATTCAACTTTTTTACCATCTTTTTTTGAAACACTCGTTAATACCCACCAGGAATAAACTACATATACATCGCCCTTGGCATAATATATACAATCAGGGTAGCCAACCTGTTTCATTTTTATATTATCTGAGTCGGCAAAAGTCTGCGCCCATTCCTTTTTCCTAGTTGATAAATCTTTGGTATCACCCCATTTCATAGTAGAGTTACTAAAACTGGCATCGGGCGAGAAATAAGATGCCAGAGCATCCAGGTTTTCTGAACAATAAGCATTAACTGCTTTCCTGACCGTAATAATGTTGGGATGATTTATATAAATTTTACCGTTTTCCAGAGTTGTCCCGCTTGCACTAATAGCCTCAAACTGGTCGTTATTAAAATACAGGAACAGCGCTGTGATTTTACCATCCTTATTAAAACTGTACAAATTGTGTAAATGCAGATTGAGGTTAATTCCACTTTTTTTATCCGTACCTGTCAGTAATAACCAGTCCTGGACCCAAAGGCCGCCTTTAGTATAATCAATTGCATCAGGATAAGCCGGTTTATCATCAACTACTTTTAAGTTCTCGAACTCACTTGACCACCAATCCAGACTTTTCAGATAATCCTCTCTATTCTGGGGGGTTTCGCTTCCGTTATAAATGGCGACCATACTGTCAGCCAGGAAGGCTCCAACAGCCGCTTTGTCCCCTTTTTCGAAAGCGGCCCAAAGCTTTTTAGTTTTTTCAATTGCCGGATGCTTATCATAAACAGTACCGTTTTTTTCCTGGGCATAGTTTGCCAGCCCTAAAAACATAGCAATAGTAAGAATAAGTAATTTTTTCATCATTATCGGTTTTTGGTTGATGGCCTCCTACTCTGTTTAAGGATTTTCGGATTCTTCCTGAAAGGCATTTCACATTATTTTAACATATGTAACATGCCATATAC
>JBBQGD010000191.1:0-6436 GCA_038322655.1 Bacteroidales bacterium
ACTGTTTACCGCAAGAAATTTAACGATTAAAGATTAAAACTAACCATAAAATGAGAGAATTACGGTTAATGAAAGGCAATGAAGCTTTTGCCGAAGCTTGTATCCGGGCCGGTGCTGATGGATATTTTGGATATCCGATCACTCCGCAATCGGAAGTAATGGAATACCTGATGGCTCAGAAAACACATGAGCGCACCGGGATGGTTACCTTGCAGGCTGAAAGTGAAATTGCAGCTATAAATATGGTTTATGGAGGTGCTGGCTGCGGAAAACGCGTACTCACTTCTTCATCGAGTCCGGGAATCAGTTTAAAACAAGAAGGCATTTCCTACATTGCAGGAGCTGAACTGCCTTGTCTGATACTGAATGTAGTTCGGGGAGGCCCTGGTTTAGGAACCATACAGCCTGCACAATCCGATTATTTCCAGAGTACAAAAGGAGGCGGTCACGGCGATTATAAACTAATCGTTCTGGCACCTGCATCCGTGCAGGAAATGGCTGATTTTGCAGGATTGGGGTTCGACCTGGCTTTCAAATACCGGAACCCGGTTTTGGTACTTTCGGATGGAGCTATCGGCCAGATGATGGAAAAAGTTGAACTTGATGTTCAGAGACCACGTTTTACCATGGAAGAAATAAGGAAAAATACACCTTGGGCTACTATTGGCAAGACTCCTGACCGGGATCATAATATTATTACTTCCCTCGATCTGGATTCGTTGAAAATGGAACAGCACAACCATGAACTTCAGAAGAAATACCGCGCTATCGAAGAAAACGAAGTACGCTATGAGAAAATCAACTGCGAAGATGCCGAATATGCTTTTGTAGCTTATGGCACCAGCGCACGTATCTGTCAGAAGGCTATCGAAATTGCTAGAGCTGAAGGTATAAAGGTCGGATTAATGAGACCCATCACATTATTTCCTTTCCCAAAGAAAGTTATAAGGGAAATGACAAATAAGGTGAAAGGTATTTTATGTGTTGAAATGAGTGCCGGACAAATGATCGAAGATGTGCAGCTTGCCGTTGAAGGTCGGGTAAAAGTGGAACATTTCGGCCGATATGGCGGAATTGTACATTCACCTTCAGAAATAGTCGAAGCACTGAAGAAACAAATTATAGGAGGATAGGATTATGGCCGAATTTAAAACAAACCCCGAAATATTGCAGCCGGAAAACGTTGTTTACAAACGCACGGAACTGCTCACGCCAAAAGATCTGAGCTATTGCCCGGGTTGCGGACATGGTACTGCACATCGCATTATTATGGAGGTAGTCGAAGAGATGGGAATTCAATCCGATACCATTGCAATTGCACCTGTCGGATGCTCCGTACTTGCCTATGAATTTATGGATGTCGATATACAACAAGCTTCCCACGGACGCGCTCCCGCTGTTGCTACTGCTATAAAACGGCTTTTCCCTGAAAAATTTGTGTTCACCTACCAGGGCGATGGCGACCTTGCTGCTATCGGCACCGCCGAAACCATTCATGCCTGCAATCGCGGAGAGAATATTACCATCTTTTTTATAAATAACGGCATATATGGAATGACAGGCGGACAAATGGCTCCGACTACCCTGGCAGGGATGAAATCGAGTACTTCTCCTTACGGACGCGATGTAAAAACGATGGGTAACCCGCTCAAAATGACCGAATTGGTTGCCACCCTACCCGGAACCTTGTATGTAACACGCCAAGCGGTACATACACCGTCAGCAGTTCGTAAAGCTAAAAAAGCAGTTCGCAAAGCCTTAGAGAATCAAAAACTGAACAAAGGCCTTTCGTTTGTCGAAATCGTTTCGAACTGTAACTCAGGATGGAAAATGACCCCGCTGCAGTCGAACGAATGGATGGTCGACAATATGTTCCCGTTCTACCCGATTGGAGATATAAAAGTAAATGACGATAAATAGCTTTCATTTTTCAAAAAGCTTTAAAATTTCAAAACAATGACTGAAGAAATAATCATAGCAGGTTTTGGCGGACAAGGAGTTCTCTCGATGGGAAAAATCCTTGCTTATTCCGGGGTAATGCAAAACAAAGAAGTAAGCTGGATGCCTTCGTACGGGCCCGAAATGCGCGGCGGAACTGCAAATGTTACTGTAATTATCAGCGACGAACGTATCAGCTCTCCTATCCTTAACGAATATGATACTGCCATTATTCTGAATCAACAGTCGATGGATAAATTTGAAAATATGGTAAAGCCAGGTGGATTGCTTATTTTCGATCCAAATGGCATTACCCGTTTCCCTGAAAGAACAGATATCAATATCTATTCCATTGAAGCTGCTGAAAAAGCAGGTAAACTGGGACTTTCAAAAGTTTTCAATATGATTGTTCTTGGAGGTTTCCTTAAGCTTAAACCCATAGTTGACATGGAATATATACATAAAGGACTTCAAAAATCACTCCCGGCCCGCCATCATGTTATGATTCCTGAAAATATAAAAGCCATAGAAACAGGAAAAGGACTTATTACTCCTGTTCTGGTACTGAACTAAATAATTGATAGTTATTTAAGTATGTAAAGGCTGCTCTGAAAAGGGTGGTCTTTTTTTGTAGGGATTGGGGGTTGGGTAGTCATACAATTGTCATACGGTGGTCATTCAGTTGTTAACTTATGTTATTCATTATTCATACGAATCAAGAGTTAAATCTGTTTCTAAATTTTCGCAAAGCTCTGAAAGGGCTCGCTTAAATAACCGTGGGTGCAACCCGCGGTTCATAATGAAAGGAAAGGGCCAGCCCCGAAGGGGTTGAATTCAGCATAATTCTGTTCAACCACTTCGTGGCTGATCCTGCTAAGTCGATAAATAACCATGGGTTGCACCCACGGTTATTATAGTTTAGCCACTTCGTGGCTATTTCACTCCAACCCTTGATTCGCGTTATTCATTATTCACTTTTCATTTTAAAGGCCATTCAGTTGTTACTTGGGTTTGGAGATTTGAGATTTGGAATTTGAGACTTTGGATTTGTTACTTGGAATTTAATACCCGAGATTTTCATTAGCGAAGTATTCCCGTCAAGCCTTACCTTTGCAAGATGAATTTTGCCCATCAGCAAATGTACGATCTGCTTGAGAAGAAAGCCGCTTTTTACAATAATCCTGATTTTATTGAAAAAGACCCGGTCAGCATTCCGCACCATTTTACCCAAAAGGAAGATATTGAAATTGCCGGATTTTTGACAGCAACCCTTGCCTGGGGACAACGTGTAACCATTATCAATAAAAGTCGGGAACTGATGGACCGAATGGATAATGCGCCGTATGATTTTGTGATGAATTCTTCAGAAAAAGACATCGGATCGATGGCATCTTTTGTGCATAGAACTTTTCAGGGAGATGATTGTATGTATTTTATTCATGCACTTCAACAGATTTACAGGCATCATGGCGGACTCGAAACGGCTTTTCGTGCAGGCTACCAGGTGAATCACATCATCAAAGATTCAATTGCTCAGTTCAGGGAGCTTTTTTTTAGTTTTGAACACCTCCAACGTACACGCAAGCATGTTCCTGATCCCAGGAGCGGTTCAGCAGCAAAACGCATCAATATGTTCCTTCGCTGGATGGTCCGGAAAGATGAAAAAGGTGTCGACTTCGGAATCTGGAAAAATATTAAAATGTCTGATTTGCTTTGCCCACTCGATCTACACTCAGGAAATGTTGCCCGCCAACTTGGACTAGTGGAAAGAAAACTCAACGATTGGCAGGCGGTTGAAGAACTAACAGCCAGTTTGCGTTTATTCGATCCGGCCGATCCTGTAAAATATGACTTCGCGCTCTTCGGAACCGGAGTAAACGAAAAATAATAATTTAACTCATTGAAAACCACTTTATGGAAATCACAGAAATTCAGAGCCTTATTACGGACAAAACAGCCGTTTTACTTTATTTTTATAATGACAATTGCGCTCCCTGCGTTATGCTCAGGCCAAAAGTTCAGGGAATGGTCAATGAATATTTCCCAAAACTTGATCTTCGACTGATCAATGCGGAGCAATTTCCGGCCACATCAGCACAGTATGGCGTTTTTGCGTCGCCCACCCTGCTGGTATTTTTCGAAGGAAAAGAATATATCAGGGAGAGTAAGAATATATCAATCAGCGAATTACATGATAAAATTGAAAGAATTTACAATATGGCTTTTTAATAGATTATGGTGCTGAAAAGAATCTATTATTTTTCGAATTCAAATGTTTATTAAGCCGGGAAAATAATTCTAAACTTTTCTTAAAATCTGAACATTCAGTGCAGCTGGTTGTTTTATGTTCACTAATTCCTAAAATAATTTAAACATAATTATCAATCTCAGTTAAAATGAAAACCATATCGTTAATACTAGTCCTTATGATAGCCGGAATGTCAGGATTTGCCCAAAAATCAAACTTCTATAGTTTTAAAACTAAAACTATTGATGGAGATGCTTTCGATCTTTCGAGCCTGAAAGGCAAAAAAGTATTGGTTGTAAATACTGCATCAAAATGTGGGAACACACCTCAATACAAAGATTTAGAAAATCTATACAAAAAATACGGTGGAGATAACTTTGTAATCATTGGTTTTCCGGCTAATAACTTCGGCGCGCAGGAACCGGGTTCAAATGCAGAAATCAAACAGTTTTGTACAGAAAATTATCAGGTAACCTTCCCTATGATGCAGAAAATTTCAGTGAAAGGCGACGATATCGATCCTATTTACAAATGGCTGACTACCAAATCACTGAATGGCAAAATGGATGCTCCTATCAGTTGGAATTTTCAAAAATTCATGATTGATGAAAAAGGCAACCTGGTTGATATGGCTTCGCCACGAACTAATCCTACTGACGAAAAAATTGTAGAATGGATTACAGGAAAATAATCAGTGCTTGGCATAAAAAATGATAAATTACAAGAACCGGTTCAGATTTATCTGGTACCGGTTTTTCATTATTTATAAGATTTGTTGCGTTTCCCGTCGAGGATTCAAAGCTGGAATTGCTGTTTAGAAGCAAAAATAATCTCAGGTATAGATTATATTGTATATTTTTATGGTGCTTATTTAATCGTTAAAAAATGGAAGGATTTGATAAATCTATAACAGCCCGGCAGGTAATGCAGGCCTTTGCCATCGAAACCCAGGCAATCCAGAAATACTTGTGGTTTGCCAAAGTTGCCACCAAAGAAGGCTATCAGCAGATAGCAGCTATATTTACCGAAACAGCTGAGCAGAAAAAGTCGCATACAAAAACACTTTTCAGGTTCCTCGAAGGATGTGAAATGGAAATTACCGCAACATTCAAAGCTGAACCAATTGGTACAACACCTGAAAACCTGAAAGTGGCCATTGAAGCCGAAAACAATCAGCATAGCCTGTTATTTGCTGAATATGAGCAATCTGCATGGGACGAAGGGTTTAAACAGGTTGCCACCAAGATTAAACTCTTCAGGCAGATAAAGAAATTTTATGCGGAACGATTTGAAAAATTAGCATCAAATATTGATAACGATACAGTTTTTAAAAGGGATAAAAAGGTAAAATGGATTTGCCGGAAATGTGGTCTTATCTACGAAAGCGATCGTGCTTTGAAAAACTGCCCAGGCTGTGAACATCCACAGGCATATTTTGAAATACTTGCTGAGAATTATTGATCCTCTGCAACATAGAATCCCTTATTTTTGTCATTGAATAAAGAACACTATATAAACACTTCTCAAGGAATGACGGTCAAAATTACCAGGAAGAAACAACATTCAGATTTACAAGCTTTTAATAAAGAACAGGTTTTAAATGATTACCGTATAGCTCTCGAAAGCAGGCAAGCCAGTCTTCTGGGTCGCCGTGAAGTACTTACGGGTAAAGGTAAATTTGGAATTTTTGGCGATGGAAAAGAAGTAGCTCAGCTGGCGATGGCAAGGGTATTTCAAAAAGGCGATTGGCGTTCGGGCTATTACCGCGACCAAACTTTTATGCTTGCTGCCGGCTTGATGAAAATTGAGGAGATTTTTGCCCAGATTTATGGAGATACCGATCCGGAATTTAATCCCATGAACGCCGGCCGCCTGATGGGTAACCATTTCGCAACCAGGAGCCTTGACGAAAAAGGAAACTGGAAAAATCTGACTGAACAAAAAAATTCATCCGCCGACATCTCCCCTACTGCCGGCCAAATGCCCCGGTTGCTTGGGCTTGCACTTACGTCGAAATTACTGCGTAATAACCCTGCCCTTGCTCACTTGACAACTATTTCGAAAAACGGAGACGAGGTGGCATTCGGCACAATAGGAGATGCCAGCACTAGCGAAGGGCATTTTTGGGAAACAATAAATGCTGCCGGCGTTCAACAAGTTCCAATGGCATTGTCAGTATGGGACGATGGGTTTGGAATCTCAGTACCAGGAAAACTGCAGACTACCAAGGAAAGTATTTCGGAAGTTTTA
>JBBQGD010000192.1:0-6385 GCA_038322655.1 Bacteroidales bacterium
CTGATCGCACGTGTAGTTGAAAATACATCAGAGTTAATCAAAGGATTTCAGTCGGGACGTGTTCAACAGTATGGATATGTATTTGTTACAGGTGCTATAGCCCTCGTAGTGATATTCGTATTCCTCTGGTAAATTCTGAAACTGACACTAAAAGAGTAAAAATTTTAATAGTAAAAAACTACCCATGAATATACTCAGTTTATTTGTTTTGATTCCTGTACTGACTGTATTTGCAATCATGTTTACCAAAAACATGAAGCAAACCCGAGTCGTAAGTGCAATAGGTATGGGCATCCAACTTGTACTCGCCGGCGTATTAATATACTTATATCTCACAGCACGCCATGCCGGAAATATGGACGCAATGTTGTTTTATTACGATTCGGTTTGGTTCCCGACACTCAACATCCATTATACAATAGGAGTTGACGGAATTTCGGTTGCCATGATCGGTCTTACGGGCATTGTTGTATTTGCCGGTATTTTTGCTTCCTGGAAAGTGGATTACCTGTACAGGGAATTCTTTATTTCTCTCATTTTGCTTTCCGGCGGGGTATTCGGATTCTTTATTTCGCTCGACCTCTTTACGATGTTTCTTTTCTATGAGGTTGCTGTAATTCCTATGTACCTGCTTATCGGGATATGGGGCACCGGTCCGAAAGAATATTCGGCTATGAAACTTACCCTGATGCTTATGGCCGGTTCAGCACTTTTATTAGTCGGACTTCTGGGCATCTATTTCTACTCCTCTGCAACAGGAACTCCACTCACTTTCAACATTATGGAGATATCGAAGCATACAATCCCGATTGAAATGCAACGCTTCCTGTTTCCATTCACATTCGTAGGATTCGGAATACTTGGAGCTCTCTTTCCTTTCCATACATGGTCGCCCGACGGTCATGCCTCCGCTCCTACTGCCGTATCAATGTTGCATGCCGGCGTACTTATGAAACTGGGAGGTTACGGCGCTTTCAGGGTTGCAATTTTCCTGATGCCCGAAGCTGCTCATGAACAAGCCTGGATATTCCTTATTTTAACTGGTATAAGTGTAGTGTATGGCGCTTTCGGAGCTATCTTCCAGAAAGACCTCAAATATATCAATGCATATTCTTCCGTTAGCCACTGTGGTCTTGTGCTTTTCGCGATACTCATGATGAATGAAACCGCATTGAATGGCGCAGTGCTGCAGATGATCTCTCACGGATTGATGACAGCCCTCTTCTTTGCCCTGATTGGCATGATTTACGGTCGTACACATACCCGTTTGATTAACGAAATGGGCGGACTGATGAAAGTTATTCCTTTCCTTGGTGTTGTTTATGTGATTGCCGGACTTGCTTCATTAGGCCTTCCCGGATTAAGCGGTTTTGTTGCTGAAATGACAATTTTTGTTGGTTCGTTCCAGCATACTGATACATTCCACAGGATATTAACCATAGTTGCGGCTTCATCGATTGTTATTACTGCTGTTTATATCTTAAGGGTTGTTGGAATCCTGCTTTTCGGCCCTATTAAAAACGATCACTTCCTACATCTGGAAGACGCTGTATGGTATGAAAGACTTTCAACTTTAACTCTGCTTCTGGCCATTGCAGCTATTGGTATGGCGCCACTCTGGTTATCGGATATGATTGGTTTCAGTCTTGGACCTATCGTTGAGAAAATTAACGGGGTTGCAGCCGTTGCAGGACTTTTTTAATCCATTGAATTATTCAAACTATAGATACTCATTATGAGCATAAACGATTTCATGACAATGCGGCACGAATTGATACTGGTAGCACTGGTATTACTTGTTCTCATTATCGATCTGAACCTTAAAATCAGTCAGAAGCACCGTATCATCCCGATAGCAATTTCGCTGTTCTTCATTCATACCGTAGTGGGATTTCTGCCAGCGCAAACAGGAGTTCTTTTCGGAGGCATGTACCATACCGACGGGTTAACAATTCTGATGAAAAACATCCTGAATATCGGGGTTTTGATAATTCTGATGCAGAGTGTAGCCTGGCTAAAGAAAGAAGAAAACGGTGAAAAAATAGGCGAATTCTACATACTGTTGCTGTCAACGCTTGTGGGTATGAATTTTATGATTTCTTCAGGCGACTTCCTGATGTTGTATCTCGGTCTCGAACTTGCTACCATTCCTATGGCCGCACTGGCTGCTTATACGCACCATCAGACACGTTCAGCGGAAGCTGGTATCAAACTTATTCTGTCCTCAGCACTTTCATCAGGAATCCTTCTTTTTGGTTTGTCCCTGATTTATGGCTCAACAGGATCAATTTATTTTGATGTTGTTGGTTCCCTGTATTCAAACACACCGATGCAGGTACTTGCATTTATATTTTTCTTTACCGGTATGGCTTTCAAAATTTCATTGGTTCCATTCCATCTCTGGACTGCCGACGTTTATGAAGGTGCTCCTGTGAACGTAACATCTTATTTCTCAGTAATATCAAAAGGAGCATCAGCATTTATACTCATCATGGTAATGTACACCGTGTTCCATTCCATTGCTTACCTATGGAAAGATATCGTGTACCTTATTGCCGTTATGACCATGACAATCGGTAACCTTTTTGCCCTCAGGCAGAAAAACATGAAACGTTTCCTTGCTTTCTCAAGTATTGCACAGGCAGGTTTCATACTGCTTGGTATCCTTGGAGGCAATAAACTCGGTATGACGGCAACAGTTTACTTTGTGCTGGTGTATATATTCTCCAACCTGGGTGCTTTCGGCGTAATTTCAGCAATTTCGGCAAAAACAGGTAAAGAGAGTATGGACGATTACGATGGACTGTATCAAACCAATCCCAAGCTTACTTTGCTTATGATGCTCAGCTTGTTTTCATTGGCCGGAATTCCGCCTGTTGCAGGTTTCTTTGGAAAGTTTTTCCTCTTTGCATCTGCAGCCTCGGGTGGATATTACTGGCTGGTCTTTATTGCTGTCCTCAATGCAACCATATCATTATACTACTACCTGCTAGTTGTTAAAGCAATGTTTATCAATAAAAATGAAACTCCAATCGCATTCTTTAAAAGTGATACTTTTACACGTATAGGCTTAGTGGCTTGTGCAGTAGGTATCTTTGTTATCGGATTCTGGAGCCAGGTTTACGAGTTTATTAATACGCTCACGTTTGCCATAGTAAATTAGGATGTCGGTCCCGATAGCTATCGGGATCGGATTTTGGATGTCGGATGCAGAAATTCCGAAATTAAGCAGAAAAGTTAAAATTACATTTTATTAAAATTTAATCATGCCACTCAAAGCAAAACATATAGTAGAAGAACTCAACGGACAGCGCTGTACCATTGTTGAAAAAGGAGCTACGCCTGAACGGATTGAATTTCTGAAAACTCTTCTCGAATTCAACAAGTTTGAAGTTGTAGTTACCGAAGACAAAAAGGAAACAGAAGACGCTCCTACCCTTTTCACTATTGGTGTAACCGACATAGTTTTTAACGCGGTAATTGCAGTATATGAAATGAGATTGAAAACTCCGGAAGGAAAACGTGTTTCACCCGCTTACTGGGAACAGAAAACAACTGAGATTGTTGATGAATATTGGGAGTTTAAAGAGAAATAAAATATCATAAACCGGTTTAGAGCCGGTTTTTTTATGCATTTTAAACCCAAATCCAGCAATAGAAAATGCTTAACCGACAAAGAATTTGTTATCAATCAATTATTGTTTATTGAACAATGGAGTAAAAAGTGTAGGGAGATGTTCTGAAGAAGTGGTATTAAACGATCGTCCTTTCCATCTGATACCAGCATGCGGGTGCAGCGATTTATAATCGCTGATAAATGGCGAATGAAATTCGCCACACCCTATAGTTCGGGTTTTTAATCCTTCCAATGATTAATGTGGGTTAAATTGGAATAACAACAGGCAATAGAAACCACGGAGGCACCGTTTACACAGGAGAATCCCTGAGAAAGTATTTGCCTTATTCTCCTTTTTCCTCCGTGTTCTCCATGCCTCCGTGGTATTATTTAAAAAAGCTGAGTAACGAATTTCCCTGAAAACAAAAAAGGCCATCCTAAGACAGCCTTTATTTAAGGGTGGAATATGGGGTTCGAACCCACGACCTCCTGAACCACAATCAGGCGCTCTAACCAACTGAGCTAAAACCACCATGTTGATTTGATGGTGCAAAAGTAATCTTTAATTTTTAAATTTAAAAGTGTTAATAAAAAAAATGATTGACAAAAAGCAACGGCCCTCTTGTTGAATCATTTTCGGTAAATTTGTAGGGTTAAAAAGAAGTCTGGTAAAAGAAAAAACAAAAATAATAATATTAATCAGCACTAAATCCTATCCTATGGCAGATATAATTGATTACAAAATTCATGGTGACGATATGCAGATCGTTGAAATAGAACTTAATCCTGCCGAAGGTGTTCGTGCCGAAGTAGGCGCTATGATGTTTATGGAAGAAGGAATACAAATGGAAACAGGTACTGGTGGTGGTGTTTTTAAAGGTCTCAGGCGGATGATTACCGGTGATGGGTTCTTCATCTCAACATTTTACAATACAGCTCTTGTAAAGCGCAGTGTCTCATTTGGGGCACCTTATCCCGGCAAAATAATCCCGCTTGACCTGAAACAAATCGGCGGCACCTTTATTTGCCAGAAAGACTCATTTTTATGCGCAGCTAATGGGATTGATATTGATATCGCATTTACAAAAAAAATCGGAGCAGGCTTGTTCGGTGGTGAGGGGTTTATTCTGCAACGACTTTCGGGCGATGGACTTGCTTTTGTTCATGCCGGTGGTATGATCATCCGCCGCGAACTACGTGAACGTGAAACCCTACGGGTTGATACAGGATGTATAGTTGCTATGGCACCAACGGTTGATTATGACATTCAGTTTGTCGGAGGATTTAAAAATGCACTTTTCGGAGGCGAAGGGTTATTCCTGGCAAAACTTACCGGACCCGGAACCATTTACCTGCAAAGTCTGCCTTTGTCGCGCCTGGCTGATAGAATTGTGTCATCGTCTCATACTAACCGCGAAGAATCGCGTGGAATTGGTGGAATCGGAGGCGGTATTCTTGGTGGAATATTGGGTGGCGATAATAAATTTTGATTTCTGAGAGTATGAGTCGTTAAGCCGGATCGATTATCAGAATAAACTAAATTATCAGGTAATAAATTTTAAAAAGGATTAATTGTTCTTCCACAAAAAAAAGTACGAGAATACTGGTTCACTGAGCAAATTAGCCTGGTTGCGATTCCAAAAGAACAGGATCGCATTCAGTTCGCTGGTGTTTGTTGGTTTGATAGCGCTATTAAGTGTTGCCGGGTACTGGATTACTCCTGATAAAACCCCGATGGTTAATGAACAAAATCTTTTACTGGCTACTTTAAAACCGTGGACAGAAGTTACAATACTAAAAGTCCGTAAAAACCAGGATATCCCCGCAAGGAACATCTTTTACAAATTACTGTACGGACAGGAAAACTGGTTCCATTCATATCCCTTCACTGCATACAGGTTTTCAACTGATTCAATTTTTATTACAGAGTACAGCAAAGACTCCTCAGGCCTTGAAATAGGATTTCATCTGGCAGATGTGTGTTATCCTTTGTTTGAAAACGCAGGGATAACAAAAAATGGTGACCTGATTTCAATGGTTACCCTTGATGGAAGAAAAATTAAAACCTCGGTTGGTGAACTTCGAAACCGTGTAACAAAAGACAATATAGCTCATAAAGCATTTATACTTGGAACCGACCGTTACGGCCGCGATGTATTGAGTCAGCTTATTATAGGAACACGGGTCAGTCTTTCAGTGGGCTTTATTTCAGTGGCGATATCTCTGATTATCGGGATTTTCCTTGGAGCAATTGCAGGATATTTTGGCGGAAAAGTTGACGCGCTGATTTCATGGTTTATTAATGTTGTGTGGGCCGTTCCGACTTTATTGCTGGTAATTGCCATAACCTTTGCTTTAGGAAAAGGCTTTTGGCAGGTATTTGTTGCCGTGGGTTTAACCATGTGGGTGGAAGTTGCCCGTGTAGTCCGTGGACAGTTTATGAGCCTGCGGGAAAAGGAATTTGTGGAAGCAGCACGAGCGCTGGGCTACCGTAATTTCAGGATTATTTTCAGGCATATCCTGCCAAATGCTATGGCGCCGGTAATTGTAATTTCAGCTGCGAACTTTGCCTCAGCCATTCTGCTGGAGGCAGGTTTAAGTTTCCTCGGTATTGGCGTTCAGCCCCCTATGCCTTCGTGGGGAGGGATGATTAAAGAGAACTACGCCTATATTATTTTGGATTATGCTTACCTGGCAATTCTTCCTGGCGTGGCTATAATGATTATGGTGCTTGCCTTTATGTTAATCGGGAATGGCCTTCGCGATGCA
>JBBQGD010000193.1:0-6323 GCA_038322655.1 Bacteroidales bacterium
AAGTTGTTACTTTTTGATCAAGCAAAAAGTAAAGAAATAATGAAAGATTTTCCGAATGCTTGGACTTTAGTTAATGACTTGATCTTTGGTCTCAATTTCATTCTTTATACCCCATTCTCCCCAGAAAATGAATGTGATCCAATTAATTTCCTGAAACAGAGCATCCCCGGGGAAAGCCATATGAGTATTTTGCCGGTCTCATTTTGGCCTGAAGGACAAAAACCGAAATTTTTTATTTTTCCTCACCCGACTTGCTAACAAAGCAGTTCCGACCGCTCTTAAGAAGATACAATACCACTTTAGAATTTTAAAACGGCCATTGGCTTGTTATAAAATTCACATTATTATAAACAGGAAACTCCGAGGCTCTGCCTCGGGTATTTTTATGATTAAAAAGGCATGGATGTTTAAGGTTCACTATACTGCTGATGAACCGCAACAGGCTATTTACATTCTGACCTCAGGTTGAGAAATAGTTGATCAGCAATAATCAGGATACCAAAACGGATAATAATGGCTCATTCAGAATGTTTCCCTTAAGTGCAAGGTACATTCTCAATATCAGGATTCGATTCATGCATACCTTAAAAAATTAATACCCGTTACACCTGATCCAAAGTGTTAATTCTTTTGTTCTTCAGATTCTTGAAATGAGAAGGGGTAAGCCCTGTCCTTTTTTTAAATTGAGTTGACAAATGAGCCACACTACTGTAATGCATTTTGTAGGCAATTTCGCTGAGGGTGAGATCATCATATACAAGTAATTCTTTTACCTTTTCAATTTTATGGGCAAGGTAGAATTTTTCAATGGTGGTTCCTTTAACTTCAGAAAAAAGATTAGCCAGGTACGTGTAATTGTGATTTAGTTTTTCACTCAGATAATCAGACAGGTTTACTTTGATTTGCTCATCCTTATCATGAACCAGTTCTATAATAATCGTTTTTATTTTCTCAACGAGGATACTTTTCTTATCATCCATGAGTTCCAGCCCGTCCTTTTTGAGTGCATTGCCAAGTTGGATCAACTGTTCATTGGTGATTTCCTCCATAACCTCTGCTTCTCCCAATTCAACAGTTGCAAAATGAAGCCCGAGTTTTGCCAGTTCGGATTTTACCAACATTTTGCAACGGATGCAAACCATATTTTTGATGTATATTTTCAAACCACCAAATTTTGAAGGCTGAATAGTACTTTTGCTACAAATATAAATAATTTTTGTGGTTTTCTTGTTCAGATCTTCTTCAGTTCACAGTATTCTCCTGTTCCGTATAAAAGCCCAAATAACATTCATGCCACTTTAATATCGGTTGTGTCATAGCCAGTAGTTCAGGTGCCCGCTATGCTCTTAGTCTCACCATGCGTTGTGAGACCCCCTTCATCTTTTATTCAGCATGTAAAAGAACTATCTTTTATAATTGAATTAGTACTTTTACTTCAGGACATATTCCGCGCCAGCTGGGGTACAGAAGCGGATATTCATATATTTTTAATAGCAGCAAACTAACTTGCAGATGGGAGAATACCTGCAAGGAAAAAAGAAATTGAAAACAAAATTTAAAAAGCAGTTGAGTTAATTGCTAATCCGGAAGCCCCATTAATAAATAATCGAATCGTTCCGGCAGGTGCGATGGTGTTATTTGGATCATTTACTTTGCTCCTGATGTAAAGCGTGTTTTGAAAATTTTGTATTCCATCAGGAGTTAATGTTCCACTTAGCACATTAAATTGTTGAACTGTAATTCCTGAAGGGGTAACTGTTCTCAATATAAAAATTGAAAAATCATTCCCATTTCCTGAAATGTATGAGGACACAGGGGTAGAACTGAGGATTCCCGCTGGTAAAGACTTTTGTTCGACTCCTATTGTGAATAGATTATTATCCTGGTTTGAAAATTTGAAATTATAATCTGAAAATATTATCCCTGTAAGATTACCAGGTGAATTGTCATATATACAACTATCCGGATGCATAAAGTAAATGCCATTAACTATATTGGGTGTCGAACCGGCATAAACTTTTGCACCAACAGCACGTAAAGAGTCAATCATACTTTGAGGAGCAAAGTTAGCAATTGGTGTTGGAAATGATGTATTGTCCTGGAGTTTAGAACCATTATTAGTTTCTTTCTTACAGGACACTAGCGACAGAGTTAGTACTAACGCGCTTAAAAAATATGTGATTGAATTTTTTTTGATCATTTTTTTGTATTTAATTTTGTAAGTAGTTTTGTAATTAGTTCCCTTCAAACGTATAAAAAAATCACCCTCGATAGCGCGTTACCTGTTTTCTGTCGCGTGCTGGTATAATTTAACCCAACCCACGCTCAGTTAGTGCTGTTGTCTCTGTGTCCTTTTCCCCTCGGCTTCTGAATGATTTGTATTTATTAGTGAATATCCGGATTTTAGCAATTCTTCTGCTTTTTGTCACATTTTTGCTGATCCAGATATATCAAAAGCTTTCTGAATGACCATCTTTTATATATTTTTATACTTAGTTGATAGATAACAATTAAATTATATGGTTTGTTTACTTTTATGAAGAACTTTGTAAGTAAATAAACTATCGTGTATCAGTCTTCATATTTTTCTATTCAAAAATTACCTGTCATTCTTACTTAAAATTGCTAATTCATACACTCCACAAATAATAATCAAAAAACCGGCATTGCATTTGTACCCAATTTTCCGGAATTGCCGTATTCGAGATTCCGCAAGAGAAAAAAGATTTTTAGTTCCTATAACAAAGATTATAAATTTTAAGGCCGGTTATTTTTATAAAAGTTAGAAACTGATGTCAATCTAACTCATTTGTCTATTTGAAGTACAAACACCTGGGTGTTGAACCCGCATAGGAAAATATGTTAAACTTATTTCCTGAGTTTTATATAAATAATGAGAACAATTAGTTGCCGTATCTGACCGCTCCCCTACCCTTCCTCTATTTTTCAAAACCCGATGACATTCACGATTTATGGCTTTCATTTCAGGAAAATAGTAAAGCTGAACATGAAGAGGCTGAAAAGTGCCGGTGTGTAAAAAAGTATAGTCTGATCCTTACAAATCGTCATCTCAATTTATGGGATTTTATACTAAATTGACCTATTCCCGAAAAAAATCATTCTTTCTTGTCATTAATTTAAAAAAATCATTCAGAATAACTACTTTCGTAAAAAATACGGAATAACTGGATTATCGGGAGGGCCTGCCAGGGCATTGAAAAGCACTGAATTCAGTTCAAGCAGAATAGCTGTGTTGGCAGAGTGCAGAAATTGGGCTCAAATTCCGAAAGGTTAGAAACATCAGCAGTTTACTGATCCCGTTATTAAGACTGAAATCGCATGCAAGTAGCTGTAACCAGAAAAAAGTATATATTTTCTCCAGATCCTTCCCGGGTAATTGCCCGTTTCCTGTATGTGAATGATGAAAGATCGGCTGATATAATAAGGAAAGTATTGGCAATGCCCGAAAAGGAAGTAAATATTGCCATGAGCCAGTTGCTACGTGGGTATGCAAGGCGCCACCGTAATATTTCGAAAATATTTGAGAAACATTTCAATAAACTGGCTCCCATATTTGATAAAATTGAAGTGAATGAGGAAGATCTCAGCGTTTCGCAGAAAGCACTTATAGGCTCTTATTTTACAATGGAATATTCCATTGAATCCGCTGCTTTTTTCAATCCGTCCATTGTCGAAAATCCTGATCAGTCAGAAACCCGAGAGAATGAAAAAAGAGTGATACTCAGTTTCCGGGCAACAGGCGAAGGGCATATCTCTTCTGTGGTTTTCCGTTCGGGACTTCTCGACCGGAATAACAACCTTACGTTGGAACCTGTCGGAAAAATGCTGGCGGAAGCCGATGTGATTAAACGGAACGTTTATGATAAAAAAGAATTTCAGGCTAAGCTGGTTGAACTTCACGAGCAGGGGAATGTAATTTCTCCTGCTATCCTGGATAAACATGATGAAAAACCCGACCAGGGAAATGTGATTTCCCCTGCTATAATTGATAAAATTGATAAAAAGCAGGCCCGAAGAAAAGATACATCTCCTGCATTTATCCTGGATAAACTGAACGATAGTTTTACCTATGGCGAGTTAATGAAGAATCTCGAAACAGCACGAAAAAACCCAAAACTTACCGAAGATCAGATAAAAATAATGAACCGGATGATGTGGCTGGCTTCATCTCACTACGAAATTAGTTTCTCAATTGATTCAGCCATTTCCGAACGTGTAATTTTTCCTATATCGGCCACCGAGCAAAAAGGGATTGAAGACGCCCGTTTTGTTAAATTTACTGCTGATGATGGCGAAGTAACCTATTATGCCACTTACACTGCGTATGATGGGATGGCTATTATGCCAAAGTTGATCAGTACAAAAGACTTTTATGATTTTAAAATATTACCCATTAATGGTGAGATAGCCCAGAATAAAGGAATGGCCCTGTTTCCACGCAAAATCAACGGGAAATATACCATGCTGTGCAGGATCGACGGGGTAAATAATTATATCGCTTATTCAGATAGTATTAACATGTGGCACGAGGCCAAAATTATTCAACAACCAAAATATCCCTGGGAACTTATGCAAATTGGCAATGCAGGTTCCCCGATTGAAACTGAGGATGGCTGGTTGGTTATAACCCATGCAGTAGGATCGATGAGAGAATATACATTAGGAGCTACGCTTTATGAACTTGAAAACCCGGAAAAAGAAATCGGAAGACTATCGTCACCGCTAATGGTACCTAATGAAACCGAAAGAGAAGGCTATGTACCTAACGTTATATATTCATGCGGATCAATGATCCATAATAATGATTTGATTCTTCCATATGCAATGTCCGATCATTCATCAACTTATGCTACTATTGATCTGAGGGAACTGCTTGATGTGCTGAAAGCCTCCGGCAACAATGGCAAATAGGTATTTTTCGGATAATAGTCTATTTGCATCAGTGGCCGGGCAAAAATCCGGAATATTCTACATAAAGAACAGACGTCAAAAACTGAATCGGGACTACCTGATGAAATGTATGGCTGCATTTATGAATGGAAAAAATATTTACACTTTTATTTATATTCATTATTAACTATATATATCATGCTTTCTTATAAACATTGGTAAGTTCATAAAAACCAAACAGGTGGTATATTTCAGCATTAATGTTGTAATATATTTGTGTTTTTAAATTGCCTTTCGTTTCATTCAGATAGTTACTATTGCATCCCGCATCAATTAACTATTAACGCACTTCAAGCAAACATATACTGCAATGCATGTAAACGTAATCAGAAAAGAAACGCTGTTCTCACCTGATCCCAGCCGGATAATCGCCCGTTTTTTAAATACAACTGAATGCAGAAGTATTGAAATTATTCAAGCGGTTCTTGCCATGCCTGAATCGGAAGTACTCAACACACTAAATCCGTTGCTGAGAGATTTTTCGACCAGGCACAGAAATATCACACGTATTTTTGAAAATCATGTCGGTAAGCTGGCTCATATATTTAAGCTTCTTGAAATTGAAAGTAACGATCTGAGTGTTTCGCGGAGAGCGCTTATCGGCTCCTGTTTTACAATGGAATATTCAATTGAATCTGCCTCATTCTATAATCCGTCCATAATGGAAGATCCGGATCAATCGGAGTTAAGACCGGATGAAATGCGGGTTATTTTAAGTTTCAGGGCAACCGGCGAAGGACACATATCATCCATTGTTTTCCGCTCAGGAATTTTGGACCGGAATAACAACCTCACAGTGGAACCTGTTGGCAAAATGCTGGCCGAAGCCGATTTGATTAAACAAAGCGTTTACAATAAAAAGATTTTTATAGAGAAACTGGTTGAAATGCCAGACCTGAAAGATCTAATTTCCGCTACGACTATCCTTGATCAATTAAGCGAGAAATTTACGTATGACGAATTGATGCTGTGTTTGAATGAGGTGAAACAAGCGCAGCCCGGATTCTCTGAACTGCTTATAAACCGGATGAAGTGGTTGGCTTCCATACATTATGAAATTGATTTTTCAATTGATTCGGCCATTTCCGAAAGAGTAATTTTCCCGATTTCCGCCACCGAAAAAAACGGTATCGAAGACGCCCGTTTCGTTAAATTTACGGATGATAACGGAGAAATAACTTATTATGCTACTGTTACAGCTGGTGATGGTGTGATGATCATGCCCAAGTTAATAAAGACTACCGACTTCTATAATTTTAAAATATTACCCTTGTACGGAGAAATTGCCATGAATAAAGGAATGGCTCTGTTTCCCCGGAAAATCAACGGGAAATATGCCATGCTGTGCCAGG
>JBBQGD010000194.1:0-6173 GCA_038322655.1 Bacteroidales bacterium
CATTCCCAATTTTGCATATTATAAGTATGCCACACAGGTGAGCCGCGAAAAAGCTGAAAAAGTTTTCTACAGGGCTTTGTTCAATTATCTTACCCGCTCTTCTCAATTTATTGACCTCAGGCTTACTGTTATTCAAAGTGCAAAAGATCTGTATGGTAATAGTTCACCCGAAGTAACGGCTGCCATGAGTGCATTCGATCAGGTTGGAATTACCGATGGATCAGCCACGAACGTTGAAAATCAATTACCTGAAAATCCAGGCTCTGACTTTTTATTGATGGTAAATACTGACCCAACGGATGTGCATTCACTGTACAAGTCAGCAACAAATGCTTCCTCATTTACTCCGTTGTCGCAAACAATTGTTAATAGTCGTCCCAGCGTGATGGACGATGGAAGCAGTTCTGTTTTCGTTGCCGGCGATAAAACCATTCATGCCATACATCTTACACCTTCGTATGATGAATTTGAGATTCAGAATGAAACGATATGGGGTAATGTTGCAGTTTCGAAAGACGGGGAGAAAATTGCTGCCGTTACCACAGAGCAGGATTCAACAATATGGGTTTACAGTTATCAGAAACAGAAATGGGCCTATTTCCACTTGTATAATCCCGGAACTCAAACTGGAATAAAAACCGACAATGTGCTTTATGCCGATGCTCTGGAATGGACTTTTGATGGTGAATATATTATGTATGATGCCTATAATCAGTTCAATACCAATTCGGGACAGCCAACTGGCTATTGGGACGTAAGTTTCATAAAGGTTTGGGATAATTCAACCGGCGACTGTGCCGATGGTTCTATTTTTAAGATGTTTACCAACCTGCCTGAAAACGTAAGCATCGGAAATCCTTCCTTTGCTAAAAACTCACCGTATATCGCCGCATTCGATTATGTCGATAATTCCGCTGCAACCAGTGATGTTACCATACTTTCGGTGAACCTCGAAACAGGCGATGTTGGTTCCGTTTATAACAATGGCGACATGCTTGGGTATCCAAACTATTCGAAAAACGATGATAAAATAATTTTTAATTCAACGACTGGAACTGATGAGGTTGTTGGTCAGATTTCGATGCAACAGGATAAAATAAATCCGACAGGCGATGCCACCTTACTGGTACAGAATGCAAAATGGGGAGTATGGTACTCAACAGGAATCAGGACTGTGGATACAAAAGAGGTTGCATCTAAAAACAAATTGCGGGTATATCCAAACCCCACTTCAGCAAAGGCAGTTATCGATCTTTCAGGTTTCAACGGGGAAAATGGAACAATTGAACTGTTCGAAATCAGTGGGAAGAAACTTACGAGCGCAACTTTCAAGGCCGGCCAATCGGAAGCAGAAATAGATTTGTCAGCATATAGCCAGGGAGTTTATTTGCTTAAAGTTAGCAACAGTCAAACTTCAGCTACCATTAAGGTGATTAGAAAATAATTCCGGTATCCGGGAATTGAAGTTGCTGATTTCACAAATATTGTAATTTTATTGAGATTTAGGAAAGAGACTTTTCTTTATGAGAAGTCTCTTCCTTTTTCTCTGACACATGCATTAGAAGGTAAGATGCGCGCAAACTAGGAATGCTGATGGATTCTGCTTTTTTCGGAATCAAACAAAAAATTCAATTTTTAGAACTCACCAGAAATTAAAGGCACACGCCATATTTCATGACGTGTGCCTGCCTTTCTAACCTTTCTTATTTTTGAGGAAGCTGATACTAAAGTTTTTTTATAAAATCACTTTCATCTTTAATTTATTTCCCTCCAAAAAGATAGGCAACTGAAATTCCTATCGTTTTAGTTTTCATCTCAGTGCCACTGGATGAGTCTGTTGCTAAATTAGAAAGGCCCAATCCGTATTGAGCTGTTATTTCGAAGCCTTTTATATCTGCCCCGACTCCGAAATTTAATCCGATATCAAGGGGTTTCATATCATCTTGGTCCGAGGTTCCAAATTTAATGTCTTTTGTTTCATTGTCCGACTCATACGTGCCGCCAACACCATAAGCGAAATAAGGCCCGGCAAAAATAAGTAACTTCGCTGAACTCACATCTAATTTATAGAGTGCATTGACAGGTACCTCTATGTAGCTTGGCTTTATTGACATATCAGCCGACATGCCACCACCGGATATACTATATTTTGCCCCCTTAGCTGAATACAGAATCCCTGGCTGCAAATAAAAGTTATCCGACAAGTTAAATTCTGAGACTACACCAAAGTGATAACCAATTAGCGTTTTGGGATCAATACTGATTCCTGAAGATTTCAATGTCATTTTTGCAAGGTTCACCCCGCCTTTAAGCCCAAATTTAACCTGGGCCTGTGATGATAAAACAGCCATCATTAAGCAGATTACAAGAGAGATTTTTACAATATTCTTCATAAAATATGGATTTAAATGAGTCTACTCATAAAGCTTTTCGACTTCCGCTACATACTCTTTGTTGGATTTCCCGTGAATACCAAAAAATAATTTAATCAGTATTTAATACAGTAACAGTAACTTCACTTCTAGTATTTCAAACAACATCTGTTGTTTGTTTTTGAATTTATGGTGGCCCTTTATTCTGCATTTTATTGCTTTTTAAGATATGAATTGAAATTACAGCCTTCGAGTTATATTTTTCACAGGATGACGAATTGATAAAAAATAACCGGACGAAATGATAAAAGCATAAGAGTCAGAATACATTCATGTTTTCTAAAATAAAAAGAAGGACGAGGTTTAAAAGTAGAAAAAAAGATATTCTAGGTCATCTCATAAATCTAGATTATACTAAATCCGCTAGTGATTTTTAATAGTCACAAAAATTGAATGCTTTCATAAAGCTGTTAAAATTAAACTATATATTACCAAAAGTCAAGAAAAAAATACATTGAAAAGTTTATATTTGTTCACTTTGTATTCCGGTGGTTAGTGCGCATCTTGTTTTCAGATCCGTTCTGCTAGTTTTCCCCAACTCAAACCTTTCCTTCCAATCCTTTAAAATTTCAATTGATACTATGTAAACTCATCTTAAGTGGATGCTTTTTCAATCGTGGCTATTTCCTATCTTTGCAAAAAAATTGAAAATGAATCTTGAATTTAGCGAACAGGAACAAATAAGACGTAATTCATTAACCGAGCTTGCAGCTCTGGGCATAAATCCTTACCCGGCCGAAAGTTTTCCAATAAATGTTACAGCGCAGGCTATACTCGCCGACTACAATCCCGAGAATCATCATGCTTTCCAGGATGTAAGTATTGCAGGCCGCATTATGACACGCCGTATTATGGGAGCAGCCTCCTTTGTTGATCTGCAGGACAGTACCGGACGGATCCAGTTATATATTAAACGCGACGAAATCTGCGAAGGCGAAGATAAAACTCTTTACAACACAGCTTTTAAAAGGCTGATGGATATCGGCGATATTATCGGCGTAAGCGGTTATGTATTTATTACACAAATGGGCGAAATTTCCATTCATGTAAAATCGCTGAAATTGCTCAGCAAATCGTTACGTGTATTGCCTGTGGTTAAAGAAAAAGACGAACAGGTTTTCGACTCGTTCAGTGATCCGGAGGTTCGTTATCGCCAGCGATATGTCGACCTGATTGTAAATCCTGAAGTGCGTGAAGTATTTGTAAAACGTACAAGGCTTGTAAATACCATGCGTAATTTCCTGAGCAGCAAAGGTTACCTCGAAGTGGAAACACCCATCCTCCAGCCTTTATATGGCGGAGCCGCTGCTCGGCCATTTAAAACCCATCACAACAGCCTCGACATGACGCTTTATATGCGCATTGCCAACGAGCTGTATCTGAAAAGGTTAATAGTTGGAGGATACGATGGTGTATTCGAATTTTCGAAAGACTTCCGCAACGAAGGTATGGACCGTTTTCATAATCCTGAGTTTACACAAATGGAACTTTATGTGGCCTACAAGGACTACGAATGGATGATGGATGCCGTGGAGGAAATGGTTGAGCGTATTGCCATCGACTTACATGGTACTACAAAGGTTCAGGTTGGAAAAAATGAAATAGATTTCAAACGCCCCTGGAAAAGGTTTACCATGTTCGAAGCAGTACAGCATTTTACTGGTGTAGATATTTCGGAAATGACGGAGGACGAACTTCGTGCCACATGCAAAAAGTTTAATATCGAAACCACCGATAGCATGGGCAAAGGCAAGCTTATTGATGAGTTATTTGGCGAAACAGCCGAGCCTAAGCTTATACAGCCCACGTTTATTACGGATTATCCTGTCGAAATGTCGCCGTTAGCTAAAAAGCACCGGAGCAAACCGGGTTTGGTCGAACGTTTCGAAGCAATATGTAATGGGAAAGAACTCTGTAATGCTTTCAGCGAATTGAATGATCCTATTGATCAGCGCGCTCGTTTTGAAGAACAGCTCGAACTGGGCAAACGTGGTGATGACGAATCCATGGTATTGGATGAAGATTACCTCCGTTCACTGGAATATGGAATGCCGCCGACTGCAGGTCTTGGTATGGGTATTGATCGTTTAACCATGATCATGACCAACCAGCAATCAATCCAGGATGTACTTTTCTTTCCGCAGATGCGCCCCGAAAAAGCAAATGTTGTTACCGGAGCTACCGATGAAGAATTTATTGCTATCGGAATTCCTGCAGGCTGGGTGCCTGTATTGCGCAAAGCCGGTATCAAACTACCTTCAGATCTTGCGGAAGCTAATCCGAACAAATTGCTTCATGAACTCAGCGGATTGCGTAAAAAACTGAAACTTGAAATCCCATCCCTTCGGCTCGAAGAAGTTAGTGCGTGGTGCGGGAAATAAAATACTTTACTATTTTATATGAAAACCTTCTCTGGAAATGGGGAAGGTTTTTATTTTATGGAATCACTATCTAATTTTTCACCCTGATACAACCAATTCATGCATTTTCAGCCCTTTCTATTACTTACAAAAGCTAAATGAAAAAAATATACCTGCTTGTTGTCCTGTTTTATCTGTTTATTGCCGGAAACATCTGCGCCCAATCGAAGGAAGATGCTGTATACCTGAAAAATGGGAGCATTTTGAAAGGAAAGGTTATCGAAAGCCTAACAGGTGTGCAATGCACAATCGAAATTATAGGGCATAATATCATTGTAGTGCCTGACTCATTGATTAAAATGATCCTGATGGACCAGGTAATTCCGACAATGGAAAGAGAAAATAAATCATCGCCAGTTGAAATGGCTGCAGGTGTTAATTTTTATGGTGGTTCTGAGAACTCCGGAGGTTTTACCTTCATTACATCGTACCGTTTCCCTTTCAGGATGTCAGTTGGCGGAGGTCTTGGCATTGAGTGGTTCGAACATCAGCAAATTCCTTTTATAGCAGATATAAGATACTATTTTTTAAAAGGGTCATGGTCACCCTATGTGTATGCACAAGGTGGCTATGCAGTTCCGCTTTCGCAGAGGTCTGATTACGAATGGATTAAAAATTATGGAGGTGTGCTCGCCGGTACCGGTGCAGGTATGCGTTTCAACTTTTCAAGGCGTAATGCGCTGTTTTTCAATCTGGGTTACCGCTATCAAAAGACCAAAACAATAACTACCGATTATCCCTGGATGTCATACCCGCAGAATTCTGAAACCATCCGTTACGATGAATATAACCGGCTGACATTCTCGTTTGGATTCCTTTTTAATTAATAGAGACAACAGGATACACATCTAAAAAAAGACTTTTTTTAATACCATATCACCATGAAAACAAAAAAATTACTCCAATCGGTTCCAATGATGATGCTCATCATGTTGAGTATTTTATCCTGCAAGGACAGTTCATTAGAATACAGGAAATATACTGCTAATGTACCGCAGTACCTGTCGTATGAAGAAATGCGTAAACCGGTTAAATCAACCGCGGCTTCTGAGATTAAAACAGCCGGAAAAATTTACATTAAGGACAACTACCTTTTTGTAAATGAAAAATACAAAGGAATCCATGTGTTCGATAATTCGAACCCGGCTTCACCGGTAAACCTTGCCTTTCTGGATATTCTCGGAAATGTGGACCTGGCTGTCAGGGGGAATTACCTTTACGCCGATAACTATGTGGATTTAATTGTACTTGATATTTCAAACCTCAATTCGCCTGTAGAAGTCGCTCGCATTAAGGATGTATTCCCATATACCATACCAGA
>JBBQGD010000195.1:0-6122 GCA_038322655.1 Bacteroidales bacterium
AATTTATCTATTGATATTCAGCTATTTATGATTAACATACAAGACTAACCGTTAATAACCAACCCAAAATTGTTAATAACCCTTGATTCTCATCATGTCAAAGAGCTAAGTGAAATATTTGTCAGGTTTTGAACACTCTTAATTGAGGAATTCGGAATTCGGATTGTAACGTTCTAAGTTTGCTGAGATTCAAGATCTGAAATTCTACCATTCGCCTGTTCATTTATTCAAATGTTCAAAATACCTATTTTCATATTTTTGCTCACTTAAGCCAATCATTCCGACAATCTGCAATATCTTTGCAGCCGTAAAAACTAAGCATGGAAAAATATTTAGTCGTAGGGCTTGGAAACGTTGGCGAGGAGTATGCAAATACGCGTCACAATATAGGGTTTATTGTAGCTGATGCTTTGGCCAGTGAGTTGGGAGTGAAATTCACAATTGAACGCCATGCTTACAAGACTGAAGCCAAACTTAAAAACAAATTACTCATTATCCTGAAGCCGACCACCTTTATGAACCTGAGTGGCAAAGCGGTTAAATACTGGATGGATAAAGAGAAAATTCCCATTGAAAACATATTGGTTATAACTGATGATGTTGACCTCGACCTGGGTGTTTTGCGTTTGCGCACCAAGGGAAGCGGAGGAAGCCATAACGGTTTAAATCATATTATTGAAACACTGTTGATTTCAGATTGGTCGCGACTGCGGTTTGGAATCGGCAAAGATTATGCAAGAGGTTTCCAGGTTGATTATGTACTGGGGCAATGGTCAAAAAAGGAAGAGAAAATACTACTTCCACGGATTGAAATGGCGGTTTCAATTGTAAAGAGTTTTGTACTTGCGGGGGCTACGCAAACGATGTCGGATTTTAATAACAAATAATCAGATTAAGGGTTTTTTAGTACTTCAATAATCGCAATCAGTGATCGCGAATCAGGTCCAGTTTCAGGAAAAGACTTTTAATACAATACTACACTTTTTACTTAGAGGCAAAAATCTCAGCAAAGGGCAATACATTAAGAGTATGCTGTTATTAAGGATTCCCAAATAAAGAACCCTGTCGAAAATAAGGATAATTTAACATCGCTTTCAAGAAATATACTTTCAGGGGCATTACTTATTGAAATACATGATCGCCGGAAAATGTAAATCATCAATGAAACTGCCTTATCTTTGTTAAAGTATTGATTACAAATTTATATATTATGGCAAATAATGATGAAGATACTCCAGCAACCCAGCCGGCAGGCAGCAGAATAACTGCGTTAACTGACTTAAGCAGAAAGGAGTTTATTTTGCGTGCAAAAAAACTCTCAAAACCTTATCGGGTCACCAGCGAAAAAAAATTCAAACTCAAGGATTTCCCTACTAGTGAACATAATGAAGTAAGTAAAGCAGATAAAACTTTTGCCAAAGAGGCTTTACAACTCAGCGTACGGGCACTTGCCGAAATGCAGGATAAGCTTTATGCTGAGGATAGCTGGTCACTGCTCCTTATTTTCCAGGCTATGGATGCCGCAGGCAAAGATGGGGCAATTAAACACGTAATGTCGGGTATTAATCCACAAGGTTGCCAGGTTACCTCTTTTAAATCGCCTAGCACTGAAGAGCTTGATCACGATTATATGTGGCGGTGCATGAAACACCTGCCCGAACGGGGCCGTATCGGCATTTTTAACCGTTCCTATTATGAGGAAGTATTGGTGGTGAGAGTACACGAGGAAATTTTAAAGGCCCAAAAGTTACCTGAAAAACTAGTTAACAAAGATATTTGGGATGATCGCCTGAATGATATGCGGAATTTCGAATCCTACCTCAATAACAATGGTATTGTAGTAGTAAAGTTCTTCCTGAATGTTTCTAAAAAAGAACAGAAAAAACGTTTCCTTGATCGCATTGACAAGCCTGAAAAGAACTGGAAATTCAGCGATGCTGATGTTAAAGAACGCCAATACTGGAAACATTACCAGGAAGCTTATGAGGAGATGATCAAGAAAACATCTACCGAAAAATCACCCTGGTATGTGATACCTGCCGACAATAAACCTTATGCACGGATGGTTGTTGCTGCTGCTATTATTAATACAATGGATTCGTTGAAATTAAAATATCCTGAAGTTAGTGAAGAGAAGGTTGCCGAGCTACAAAAGTTAAAACAACAATTGCTGGAAGAGAAGGGATAGAGTTATCATACTTTGTTTCGCTACTAATATGAATTACCCGGTTTTATTCTGTGCTGTACCGGTTTTATTAATTATTGATAATTATTTTTTGCCGCGGCATTACAATATTAATAATTAGCACAAGATCCTAAGTTGAATACATGATATAACAGGCGTGATTTTTTTTGATCCGGAATGCCATAGATCCACCTCATTTTATTTATATTTGTATAGATGAACTAAGAATCCCATTCGAATTATAGATTGTTTACTTGATTTTCAAATAAAAAAACTTAACAAAAATGAAAAATTTACTTCAACTCCTGTTAGTCACTTCAATCCTGATTTTTGGAAGTGCGATGAATGCCAGTGCACAATCAAACTGTTATGAAGAATACGCTAAAGTCTTCACCGAAAGAGGAGCAAGCCCGGTTCCTGACGGTATTCAGGACGTTGCTCTTACAGTCAGGGATGGGAATAAGGTTGATTGTTATATGGGAAAGGTGGAAGTTAAAAACAATCAGATCATCAGAACGTTAGGAGTTATCCTTGAAGATGGTTCTGTAAAAAAAATGGATGTGAAACTGAATGCCAGGTATAATGATGATGCAAAACCAGCCATACTATACATAGATATTACAAACGGAATGTCATCAGCATTTCTTTCGGAAGATAACAAGATTGTAAATGTTTTCTTTATCAAACAAATTAATCCCAAAAGCAACCAGGCCATTAAACTTGCACCTCCTGCAGATTCACTTTAAAAAGGACGATTTTACAGGAATTTTTTAGGTTTTACCGAACCTGAAGAGCACCTGAATTGTGGGATTATCCATCGTAAGTTGAACAACATATATCATTAATAGCTTAAAGCCTATGGGTTTTAAGCTATTACTTTTTCCTGACTTTTGCACTGGGACAACCCGTCCTAAAATTCAAAATAATTTTGCCGGATATGCCCGATCTACATTCATGATAAGGGTCTGTTCCATAGTTTTGTTACTCAAAGGACTTTCAATCATTATTTGTACAAATTGTGTTAGCTATTGCAATAGCTTAAGCGGAAAACTTTTCCAGATCCTTATTTATTTTATTGGCAACAAATACTATGCAATTGCGCACTTCTAACCTTTATACAGGTTGGCGGGCTCTCCTTAAATTAAATCTTGAGTTGTACGACAGGCAGCCATAGACGACGACCAGAGCGCATTACGATTCAGGAAAACTGAATATATAAAAACAATGACCCGTAAAGAGGAAAATTTCAACCAGGTGAAATAGGTGAATCTTATTATTTTGAACTTTAAAGGTTTACGGTTGGTTGGCTTACATATCATGTTCCATATCGCTGAGATGGAGGTTGAGTGCTTTAACTGAAATCTGTATTTCGTATATGGAAATCCCGAGGGATCCTATCAGCATAAGTAAAGCGACACCAAACACCCAAACTGCGATAACTTCCTGGCCAACAAAAATCAGGAACATGGTTCCTACGCAGAGAAAAAGGCTTGCAACTCCTAATATCTGCATGTTTTTAGTTAAATAAAGACGTGTTCGCATATTGGCAATCTGGCTTTTCAGAAGTTCATTCGGATCCGCTTTGAATTTTTCGTGCAATCCTCGTATCAGGGTTGCATATGCTAAAAACCGATTGGTGTATGCCAGCAAAATCAATGAAATAGCCGAAAATAAAAGAGCCGGCGTAGTTAGTGTAATGGGGTCGTGCATAAAAATTCTATTTTAGATGATTAGATATTGAAACATTGTTTGGTCGGATTGGTTCGCTTTTTGGACATTCAGCACTTCTTTCTAATGCTGCCAATAGTGCGGGATTTTATTGTTGTACAAATAACTCAAGTAAGAAAGTATTTTAAGATTCCCGATATTTCAACTACTACGAAACTCTGCATTAAGGCTAGGTGCTGTAACCAATTGTTGTTTCTATTTTTGAAGTTTTAATTTCTCGCTAATCCATTTGTTGAATGTTTTTAACGAGTCCACCGTCCATTTTTCTTCTCATAAAGGTATTTTCCATCTGAACGAAATGTTTTACACTTACCCTGCAAGGATTACTGAAAACATATGTATCTGACTTTATAAAAATATTACTCTTTTTCGTTGATACTTAAGCTATCACGCAACGAAATTTTAAGCAAAATAAACCCAACTATCGCTGCTAAAAAGGATGTTATAAGAATGGCAATTTTCGAACTATCAATAATACCGGGATCGTTGAATGCCAGTAAAGCAATGAAAATGGACATGGTAAAACCTATGCCTCCCAGAAATCCGGCTCCGACAATATGTTTCCATTTCATATCTTCGGGCAATATAGCAAGCCCCAGCCAAACTGCGATAAAAGAGAACAAAACGATTCCGAGTGGTTTTCCTATAACAAGCCCACCGATAATCCCCAGGCTATTTGGATCACCAAGGCTGCTAAACCAGTCGCCACTTAAAGCGATGCAGGTGTTAGCCAAAGCAAATAATGGAAGAATAAAAAAAGCTACCGGTTTGTGTAAAAAGTGCTGAAGTTTATACGAAGGTGATTTTTCGCCACCGTCGGTAAACGGAATAACAAATGCCAGTAATACGCCGGTAATAGTTGCATGAACACCAGATTGGAGCATAAAATACCAGGCAGCAGCCCCACCAATGAGGTAAGGAACCAGGTTATGTATATGAAAGCGTTTCAGGAAAAATAAGACAGTCAGAATCCCTAAGGCAATCCCCAGGTTCAGCATCGAAATAGATGTTGTATAAAAAACAGCAATAATAATTATCGCTCCCAGGTCGTCAATTACGGCTAAGGCAGTCAGAAATATTTTTAAAGTAACGGGAACCCGTTTTCCTAACAAAGATAAAATCCCGATGGCGAAGGCAATATCAGTTGCCATCGGGATACCGGCACCCGCTTGTGTAGAAGTTCCAAAGTTGAGCAGTAAAAAGATTCCTGCCGGAACCAGCATTCCTCCCAATGCTCCAAAAATAGGAAGCGACGCATTTTTAAGACTGGAGAGCTCACCATCATATATTTCGCGCTCAAGTTCAAGGCCAATAAGTAAAAAGAAGATAGCCATCAAGCCGTCGTTGATCCAGTGAACCAGGCTATGCCCAGCCAGATCATATTGCCAAAATTGCAAATACTCTGTCTGAAAAGCTGAATTTGCAAGCACCAGAGAAAACAAGGTCACAAATATAAGAATCAGCCCTCCGGCTTTTTCGCTTTCAAAAAATTCATTGAACAGTTTTGCAATTTTCATATTATGGGATCATGATTCAAGGCCGTTATGTTAACGCCATATTATATCATATTGATTTCCCAATAAATCATCGTACCATAAATCGATGTGATGTAGTGATGAAATATCAAGAGGTATATCAAATTTCAATTCGTTAAAACCGGTAAGGCAGGTTAATTTGGCCTTGTCGTTAACATAGAACTGAACATACTGGTTATTGTTCAGCTGCACCATTACATTTGTCAACACATCAGATCTGTGATCTACTTGGCATACATATCAATTACCTCTGATATTGCTTTAGTACAGGCCGGGCAAAACTCCTGTTTGTCGCGGGTAAACATAATACAATCCAATGCCGAACGGTAAATGCCAAATTGCATATAATTTCCGCCTTCGAAAGCGCCGGTTGCATCCTTGTATTTGTTTTTACTGAACATCTCAAGCGTTTCTTTTTTCTCACGCTCAAATAAAGCTTCCATCTGTGTTTCAGGAACATTGGCTGCCCGTAAAGCACGTCGTTCCTTCTGAATACCAAAGCTGAAATTGTCGTACTCGGTTTTGCTCCACAGAGTCGGGATTGGAGTTCCGGGTTTAACCAGGTCTTTCCATTTCAGGTTAGCAGGATCCAGAAGTGCTGTTACATTGGGTTCCCAGGGTTCTACGATAACTGCAGGAGTCTGGTAAGAAACATCCGAAGTGTAATATTCATC
>JBBQGD010000196.1:0-6032 GCA_038322655.1 Bacteroidales bacterium
TTTCCCAAGAACTGTGGTGATTTCCTGTCCGTTAGTAAGGCTGCTACTCATAGCTTTTGCTCCAACAACATGGTAAGTGAGGATTTTTGTCAGGGTTGGAATGTCGGCAAGCAAGGCTTCAACTGTTCCGGCTGGCAGAGCCGCAAATGCCGCATTCGTTGGTGCGAAAACAGTGAAAGGTCCGTCACCCGAAAGAACTCCTGTCAGCCCGGCTGCTCCTATTGCCGCTTTGAGAGTTGTATGATTTGCACTGTTTGATATAATATCCATCACAGTGGTTTGAGCTACAACCGTATGGGCAGAAAAAAGAAATATACCCAAGACGGCAACAATTGCTTTCTGTTTCAAATACTGAAAGACTTTAAATGAATTTGTAAATTTCGACATGACTAAAATTTTTTGGTTTAATAAATAAACAGAAAGATGTCACAATTGTTTAATCTTTTTCATTATATATTAAACACTATATTTTAAATAGTTATTAGTTCACCGAAATATAAAAATTCATAATATATTTAATATCAATACAGTAAATAAATAATATGGGTTATAAAACCTTTAAATAAAGAATATATATTTTTTTATAAATCAACATATTTTAACAAATCTTTAACAAGAAAATAACAACACGTGTTTAACTCATGTTCGTCAGCTTTTTTGAATTTTAATTCTCATAATCATTTCGTTCCTTGATTGAAAGTTGCTCCTTCTAGTTAGACTGTTATAACATAAAATTAGAATAGGTCTTCCCAATTGGTAATCCAAAATCGTTCAACTCGGGTGAAAATAAAAAGTCCGGAATCAATAGTGGTTCCGGGCTTTTTGTGTTTTCAATATGAATCAAGACGGTGAATCTTGTGCTCATTAATTTCTTAATTTCATCTACTTTCATCTTGAGTTGAAAACTGAAAAACAAGTGCACAAATGACCTTCAAGAAATCCATTTTGATTAAAACAGCATTTTGAAGTATCAGAATATACCTGACAAAAAATGTTTTTTCACTTTTCTACCGAACGCAAATATTCAAGTACAGTCCTTGCCTGTTCCTGGTTAAGCATCGGCGGAGTCATGATAATATTATTGTATTTTTTTATCAGTTCTTCAATAGTGGCATTTTCTTTTTGCATTTGCACTGTATTTACAAGCATATTCATTATAAATTCAGGGGTACGCACTTTTGCCACATTTCGGAGGGGTGGTCCAATTTTAGCATGATCCAGATCATGACAAATGATGCATTTTGTGCTGAAAACAGCTTTTCCCTTGTCCGCCATTTTTTTATCCAGGGGGCCAATTTCAACACTTTTGACAGGACCAATGCCAAGATCCTTATTCTGTGGGTTATTGGGGCTGAAACCAGCACCAATGCTGAGAAATGAAAAAATCAGCAACATCGAGAAAACAACTAAAGAATACTTTTTCATGATAAACATTTGTTAAGGTTAATTAAAAATTAAGCCATGCCATTAAAAACAGCGTATTGTTGTTGGCAGCATTCCTTCCTAAAGCGTCATAGTTATTTTTACTTCCATCAAATTTATTGTACGCAACATATTGAAGAATAAATTTCGTATTGTACAAAGGCAGGTATTCCAGTTGAAAAAGTAAGCCGCCACTATTGGGCTTGTTGTTATAACTTCCGATAGCATCGTCTTCTGAACCTGATGTGTTAAAATAACCGAGTGTTGTGCCGAGGCCCTTTTTAAAATACAAACTACCGTCAATTCTAAAAGAATTGAAATCTAGATTAGTATGCTGGCTGTTGGACTCTTCACGACGTTCCTTCTCGTTTATTAATGATGAATGTAAGTTGAACTGCCCAAAAGACAGTACATGTTCAAGTTGCAGATCAAATCCCAAATCAGTAAAATTATCCATGTTGCCGGAAATACCATTTACATATTGTTTTGGTGCCATTCCGAAGGTACCGACTTCAAGATAAGTACGCGACCATTGGTGTTGCAAAGCTAATCGCCAGTAAGGAGCAGCACCCTTGATTGCAAATACTGATGTTGAATCCGCCGGATTTGCCGCTCCTTGCTGAGCCGAACGGTAAAAAGTTAATTCGGCAAAAAGCAGGTTATCAAATAAAGTGTAGGCACCTAAACCGGCTACCTGCATGCCAAGATTTTCGATAATGGTTGATTTTGTGGGGCTTAAGGCTGCTTCTGATGATGCCGAAGGAAACCGCCATGCAGGCGTAGTATTCCATACATCCTGAACCGTGGGGTTGTTGTTTAAAGTCAATCCATAAAGCAAACTCTTTGAGCCAACAACTGTCTGATTGGCAAAGCGTAAGTCAGCATTATCCATACCAATACTTTGACCATCATAAGTAACCTGAATAAAAGTACCTATATGCGGGGTTATCTGTCCTGCATAGAACATACTCAATTGCTGGGGAAATGCAACTGAATTATTTTGCACACCTTCAACATCTTTTGAAATTCTGGTGAATGACGTTTGTAGCATTACGGATAAGGGTAATACGGTAAGCAATTTCAGCCTTGTTACCTGTGTACTGTCGTTTGTGGCGTCGATCGATTGCATTGTTGCCAAGGTATATCCATTAAGTTTAAACAGCCTTCCAAAGGGGGTCAGTTCAGGAAAAGAAACATGGCAAGCAGTACAAGTCATCCCTGTTTGTCGCGCAAAACTGGGCAGGGCGCTTGTGTTTCCAACATTAAAAAGTGAAACAATCAATATAAACAGTAAATTTAACAAACCAGCCTTAGTTGGTTTAACAGCTAACGAGACCATTCGTTCTGACAGGTCTGAGCTGGTTGGGAGTAATTTTTTTTTCATGGCGTCAACTTTAAATAAATTACCGGATTTAAGGTTCTTAAAGATACGCAAGTTTGAGCAAATCCGGTAACTTTACAGATACATTATTTTAATGTACGTTGAAGTAATCTAGGACAAGATGCAGCCTCACCCATTACTTAGCATCAAAATAGTCTTACTATTTTTGATTCTCAGCAACCTATGGCCTGTTTATTTCTAAACTGCAGGATAATAATTCTATTTATGTAAATTGTAAAGGAGGTTTGTAACCGAATATGAACATTCGCAACCGTTGGATTAGTGACAATTTATAGAATATTGATAGAACGACGGATTTGGTCAATGCTTTTGATGAGATTGAAGCACTTACAAAACACAAACCCGATTATATCTGAAAATCCGGAAACGGTATTGTTCCCAGGCTTTTTTATTCTTATTAGAAAAAGAAATCCTGAAAATGGGATGGTAGAGACTCGATTAATCGCGCCTCTACCACGAAACATGAAAACCAGAAAATCAGCCATTAGCCGTTAACACCAATATTCCTCTTTTTTAAATACTTTTGATGTTTGTACCATTAACAATGATATTCAAGGAAGGCGCGCTTAATCTTTACGGTTTTGAAAACCTGGGCAGGATTTCAAACCTCGTTCATTTCGTTACTACGCGCTCAGGCGGAGTGAGTCTTCCACCTTATAATTCACTAAATCTCGGCCTTCATACAGCTGACAATCAGGAGCATGTACGAACCAACCGTGCTTTACTATCAAATGAAACAGGAATCAATATTGATCATTTTTTATACGCAAGCCAAGTGCATAGTGGTGATGTGAAAATCATAGATTATGATGCTGTTGCCAACGGGGTTCTCGCAAATAATCCACGGACTGATGCAACAATTACATCCTTGCCGGGTATATGCCTGATGGTAATGGTAGCCGATTGTGTGCCTATTCTGTTGTTTGATCCTGTAAAGAAAGTGAGTGCTGTTATTCATGCCGGATGGCGGGGTACTGTGCATTCTATCACTTCCAATACATTACATGCCATGGTTGAGCATTTCGGATGCGATCCTGCTGATATCCTGGCTGGAATCGGTCCTTCCATTGGTCCTTGCTGTTACGAGGTAGGTGAAGATGTTAAGGATTTTGTAATGCAGAATTTTGGCACTACCGAAGGTTACCTGGTTCAGAAGAAACCGTCATCAAAACCACATTTCGACCTCTGGTACGCCAATCACAAACAACTAACTGACAATGGTTTAAGGCCCGAAAATATTGAAACTTCGGAACTTTGTACACTATGCCATTCTGATATTTTCTTTTCTTCGAGAGCTTCGGCCGGAATTACCGGGAGGTTTGCAGCAGGAATTTGTATGTTGCCTTTATAAAACTATTAAAGTGCGAAACTCTTCGCACTTTAATAGTTGAAGTACCTGGATTTTTAAGACTGTAAGGCTTCTTTCGCTCTTCCCCGGTTCCTCCTAAATTAAAATTAAGGAAACTGCTAGAAAGGAAGATCGTCTTCTACTGGTGCTGCATTAAACGAAGCCGGTGCTTCATTAGGAACTTGTGGCGAAGAAGTCTGAATAGGTGCGCCTGTGGAAGCAGCTCCTTGTTTTTCGACACGCCATGCTTTGGCTTCGGTAAACCAGCGCGCGTTGTATTCGCGGCTTTCTATATCAAAAAACACTTTTACCGTTTCATTCAGGACCAATCCCGCCTGATCAATTTTATCACCCCAAAGGGAGAAACATATTTTTTTCGGATACTGTCCGTCGGCAATTTCGATGATAAATTCCTGCTTGCGCCATTCGCCGTTTTTCCCTTGTCCGGTTACCAGTGGTAACAACTGAGCTACTTTTCCGATGATTTCCATATTTGTATTTTTCTGATTTGATTCGCGAAAATAAGATAAAAAAGCTGATTTCACCGGTGATGTTTATAAATATTTTAATACAAATGCAATGCCTGAAAAACTAAAATTACTCTTGTTTGTACTGCCATACATGTATCCCCGCACATCCACATTGTATTTTTAGCTGCAAAAACTATTTGAGTTTTTCAAATGCATCCATTGCCTCCTTCCGGCAGAGCACATAACAAAAAAGACAGGTTTCAGCACTCAGAACACAACTTCTTAAGCAGGAAGCAGCCGAATCTGCTGCCATAGAACACTTTATTGTATCTTAGCATTCACAAAAACCAAGCTGATGGGGAATCAAACTATTTCTTCTGTAACAACAAACCTCTTCCTTCAAAAACACTCAGTTCAGATCCGCATCTGGCATTGGGCTACCTTTCTGTTTATATCGGCATCTATGATTACAGTGCTTTTGGTATCAACGGTATTGAATCCAAGGGATAATATCGCACTGGTTCAGGAACAGTTGAAAGAAAAAGGAGTAATTGTTACCCGGGAACAGGCTTTTGCCGTATCCCATGAATATGAAGATAAAGTGTAGGAAATACATAAATGGGTTGGATTTGGAGTTGCATTTCTACTTTTTTCAAGGGTTGTAATTGAATTTGCACAAGCGGATGGAGAGAAACTTCGTTACAGGATAAAAAATGCAGTTGGATTATATAAACAAAACTATGAAAACAAGCCGGTTTACCGTCATTTTATTGGAGTCAAGCTAACTTACTCATTGTTTTATATTTTATTGTTTTGTATGGCTTTAACCGGTTTGGGAATGGTATTTGGACGTGACCTGGGGTTTTCGAGAGCCCTTCACAGAACCATCAAGGAAATTCACAGTATCGGTCAATATTTTATGTATGCATTTGTGCTGATTCACATAGGAGGTGTAATTATTGCCGACAATTCTGAAGCAAAAGACATTGTTTCCGGAATGATAAACGGCAATAAGTAATACATTCAGTCAGATAGCTGAAACCGGTAGAATTATCTTATTTTTGTAAAATGGATTTGCTGCCTGTAAACATAAGTATAAAGGCAAACAAATACACACACTTTAATAGTAGAAAGGCGTGCTAAAAACAATCAGCTGGTTTACATACCTATGGTGGAGTATGTTATTGCCAAGGTTTAAACTGAGAAAACTCAACAGGCAAGGCAATATAACCGAACGGGATGCTTACGCGCATAATATAGCCCGAAAATGGGCGCAATCCGGCCTTAAAATGAATGGATCATCCATACATGTAACCGGAATTGAAAATGTGCCCGAAACGGGTGGTCTTCTTTTTGTAGCCAATCATCAAAGCAATTTCGATATACCTAT
>JBBQGD010000197.1:0-6000 GCA_038322655.1 Bacteroidales bacterium
TAACAAAAAGAAACTAATTTTACAGAAAAATATTGAACATGAATTTATCACACATCGAACACATTGGAATTGCGGTTAAAAGCCTGAATGACAGCATTCCATATTGGGAAAAAGTATTTGGTATCAAGTGCTATGCCATCGAAGAAGTGGCTGATCAGAGAGTGAAGACTGCTTTCTTTAAGGTAGGCCAAACCAAGATTGAATTACTTGAAAGCACTGATCCGGAAGGTCCTATCGGGAAATTCATTGAGAAAAAAGGGGAAGGTATACATCATATTGCTTTTGCTGTGAAAGATATCGACAAGGCACTGGCTGAAACCGAAGCAAATGGCATACAGCTTATTGACAAACAGTCGCGCAAAGGTGCCGAAGGAATGAGTATAGGTTTTCTTCATCCAAAATCAACTTTTGGCGTGCTGACTGAATTGTGTGAGAATAAAAATATATAGTGCATGGTGCATTGTGCTTAGTGCTTAGTGCTTGGTTCTTCGGCTCAGCAACCTGGAACCGGGAATTTTGAACCCCCAATCCCTAAATCCTAACCCCTAAATCCTAATAACACAAAATGGCAATTGAAGATAAAATCAGGCAACTGATTGATAAAAGAGAACTTGCACATCTTGGCGGTGGCCAGAAACGCATCGACTCGCAGCATAAAAAGGGGAAACTTACCGCCCGCGAACGCGTCGACCTGCTGCTCGATGAAGGCAGTTTTGAAGAATTTGATATGTTTGTTTCGCACCGCTGTACGGATTTTGGTATCGAAAACGAAAAGTATTTTACCGATGGCGTAATTACAGGTTTTGGAACTATTGACGGCCGCCTGGTGTATGTTTTCTCGCAGGACTTTACTGTTTTCGGAGGTTCCCTTAGCGAAGGATATGCCAGGAAAATATGCAAGGTGATGGATCAGGCAATGAAGGTAGGCGCACCTGTTATCGGCATCAACGATTCAGGCGGAGCCCGCATACAGGAAGGCGTTCAGAGCCTGGCCGGTTATGCCGAGATTTTCCAGCGCAACATCATGGCATCAGGTGTTATTCCGCAATTATCTGCCATTTTTGGTCCCTGTGCCGGTGGCGCCGTTTACAGCCCTGCCCTTACTGATTTTATTATTATGTCGAAAACAAACAGCTATATGTTTGTTACCGGACCGAAAGTAGTAAAAACTGTTACCGGAGAGGTAGTAACTGATGACGAACTTGGCGGGGCTATGGTTCATGGTTCGAAATCAGGGGTTTCACACTTTGTTGCTGACGATGAGCAGGAAGGGATCATGCTTCTTCGCAAGTTGCTCAGCTATTTGCCTCAGAACAATCTTGAAGATCCACCACTTCTCCCGTGTATGGATCCAATCGACCGGCTTGAAGAATCTCTGAATTACATCGTTCCAGAAAACCCGAACAAACCATATGATATTAAGGATGTAATCCACCTGATTGCGGATAACAATGAATTTCTGGAAGTTGCACGCCACTTTGCACCCAATATTGTAACAGGATTTGCACGTTTTAATGGTATGTCGGTAGGAATTGTAGCCAATCAGCCAAGTTATCTGGCCGGTGTACTTGACATCAATGCCTCACGCAAAGCTGCCCGTTTTGTTCGCTTTTGTGATGCTTTCAATATCCCTATTCTTACTTTGGTTGACGTTCCGGGATTCCTTCCGGGCACGGCACAGGAATATGGCGGAATTATTATTCACGGGGCCAAACTGCTTTTCGCGTACGGTGAAGCAACCGTTCCCAAAGTCACTATAATTCTCAGGAAAGCTTATGGCGGTGCTTATGATGTGATGAGTTCCAAGCATCTGCGTGGGGATATCAATTATGCATGGCCAACTGCAGAAATTGCTGTTATGGGTCCGAAGGGTGCAATTGAAGTGCTTTACAATAAAAAGCTTGCCGAAATTGAAGATCCATCTGAAAGAGAAGTTGAATTTCATAAATATGAAGCAGAATATAGAGCCAAATTCGCTAATCCTTATGATGCAGCAAAATATGGCTTTATAGATGATATTATTATACCTCGTAACACACGTTTCAGGGTTATCCGGGCTTTTCAGGCTTTATCAACCAAAAAAGATACCAACCCACCAAAGAAACATTCAAACCTGCCGTTATGATGTTATCAATGCTTCTGCTTGAAGAATCCGGAACCCATGTGCAAAGCGCAGCTGCTGAGGAATTTGGCCGGATGGACCCCACGGGAATTGCAATGGCAGTTATTGCCTTGTCAATAGTTTTCTCTTCGCTGATACTCTTGTATATCACATTTAAATACTTGGCCAAGCTTTATAATGTCGACTATAAAAAGCTCTTTAAAAAAAAGCAGCATACGGATGGTCAGGTAGATCAAGTGTCTTTCGATATCCCGGAAGAGACTCTTGCTGCCATATCCCTGGCATTGTATCTTTATCAGCTGGAGTTGCAGGGAATGGAGGACGCCATAATAACTTTTAAAAAAGCATCTAAAACATACTCTCCATGGAGTTCAAAAATTTATGGATTACGCAGAACCCCTAAAAGCTAAAAAATGAAGAATTTTAAATTCACCATAAATGGTAATATATACGATACCGAAATTATAGGGATCGAAGATAATATTGCTGAAGTATCAATTAACGGTGTGGCTTATTCTGTTGAGATCAGCAGGAAACAGCAGAGTGCTAAAACACCAAAATTAGTCAGAACCATGGCTGTTCCGTCTACGGATTCGCATCCATCGATGACAAAAACAGCCAGTCCTGCAGCTCCTAAAGGTGCAGGTAAAATAAAATCGCCATTGCCGGGTGTTATTCTCGAGATTTACGTTCGTGAAGGAGAAAATGTAAAAATAGGACAGAAGCTGCTGATGCTTGAAGCCATGAAAATGGAAAACAACATCAATGCTGATAAAGAAGGACAAGTTACTTCCATCAAAGTTGGCAAAGGTGATAGTGTGATGGAAGGTGATATTCTTATTGTAATCGGAGATTAAGGACATGGGCTCTTCAGGAAATTTACTGACATTTATGGGTGATAACTTGTCCCATTTCATTGGGTATACAGCTTTCGCCAACTTTACTATAGGTCATTTGATTATGATCATTATTGGTTTGGTATTTATATATCTGGCCATAGCGAAAGGATTTGAGCCCATGTTGCTCGTACCAATCGGCTTTGGCATTCTGGTTGGGAATATTCCTTTTCTGGGAGCTGATCATATTGCCGGTGGTGATCCGCTAAATTCAGAGATTGGGATTTACCAAAGTGGAAGTGTGCTCAACTATCTTTATTTTGGTGTGAGGTATGGTATTTATCCACCAATTATTTTTCTTGGTATCGGAGCCATGACCGATTTTTCAGCATTGATTTCCAATCCTAAACTCATGCTCGTTGGGGCTGCAGCACAGTTAGGAATCTTTGGTGCATATGCCGGAGCTCTTGCCCTGGGATTTTCACCCTCCGAAGCAGGATCAATCGGAATTATTGGTGGCGCCGATGGTCCAACGGCTATTTTTCTAACTTCCAAGCTTGCACCTGAGCTATTAGGTGCTATTGCAGTGTCCGCTTATTCCTATATGGCCCTTGTGCCGGTAATACAACCTCCTATCATGAGATTACTTACTACTCCAAAAGAACGTTTAATCCGGATGAAACCAGCCCGCTCAGTTTCCAAACGAGAAAAAATTATCTTTCCAATAATAGGGATGTTGTTTACCTGCTTCATAGTTCCGGCAGCAATTCCTCTGTTGGGAATGCTGTTTTTAGGTAACCTGCTTAAGGAAAGCACAGTAACAAAACGTCTTGCTGATACTGCTAAAGGCCCGCTGATAGACATCGTAACTATTCTTCTTGGTCTTACTGTAGGTGCCTCTACTCAGGCAACCACCTTTCTATCGGCTAAATCAGTTGGCATCTTTGCAATAGGTGCATTATCTTTTGCTATTGCAACTTTTGGCGGTGTTATGTTCGTAAAAATCTTTAACCTGTTTCTTAAAGATGGGAACAAAATTAACCCGCTTATCGGAAATGCAGGCGTATCTGCGGTCCCGGCCAGTGCCCGTGTATCCCAGGTTGTAGGGTTGGAATATGACAAGACCAATTACTTGCTTATGCATGCCATGGGCCCCAATGTAGCGGGAGTTATTGGCAGCGCTGTAGCGGCTGGTATTTTACTAAGTTTCCTTTATTAACTGGTATTCTTGGTTACTCAAACATCGAGCTCAGTTGAAGTGCATGATTCTGCTGGTACACGATACTTATTGTTTTGATACAGCTACAACTTTCACCGGTATAAATTAAAATATTTGTTTATTCACAAAGAAAGCCCCGATAATCCGGGGCTTTTTTTATTTTTACAAATTACAAATCTTCAGGCAAATTATTTTTAATCAACTCAATATATGCTAATTATAGGAATTGCAGGTGGCTCCGGATGCGGTAAAACTACCGTAGTCCGCGAAATTATTAAACGATTACCTAAAAATTCGGTTACTGTAATTCCTCAGGATGCTTATTATTGGGATAACGGACATTTGACTCCTGAAGAAAAACTCAAGATTAATTTCGACCATCCCAATTCTATTGAATGGGATTTGCTGGTAAAGCATATTGATGCGCTCCGAAGAGGTGAAAGTATTGAAATGCCAGTGTATTCGTACATTTCATGTGCCCGGCTACCGGAAACAGTTAAAATAGAACCGCGTAAAGTGATAATTATTGAAGGCATTCTGATATACACTGATAAAGAGCTGAGCAAACGAATGGACATAAAAGTATATGTAGATGCTGAAAGCGATGAAAGGCTTACGCGAATTATAAGACGTGATACCGTTGAGCGTGGCCGCGATCCGATGCAGGTTCTTGAACATTATTCGCGTTGGGTGAAACCTATGCACCTTCAGTTTATTGAACCAACCAAACGAAATGCAGATATTATAGTTCCACAGGGTGGTGAAAATAAAGTTGCTATTGATATCCTGGCTTCAAGAATAAAAATGAAACTGGATTCGGGAGATTGAAAAGTGAAAAGTGAAAAGTGAAAAGTGAAAAGTGAAAAGTGAAAAGTGAAAAGTGAAGAGTGAAAAGTGAAAAGTGAAAAGTGAGGAATAGAGAATGAATAGTGATATAAAAGATTTAAAAAACTCACCTTCATCTCTGTTTACTCCGGACAAGCTTTAATTCAACTACTTCCGCGTCCCATTCAGCAATCCGACATCAGCAATCCGACATCCAAAATCCGACATCCGAAATTATTTCTCATTATCTTCCGCGTACCACTCAGCATAGGAAGTAACCGTTTCGCGTAAAAGCAGATGATGTAGTTTTAAATGTGATGGCAGTTGATTTTTAAGCCGGCCCACAAAATCGATAAGCATATTTTCGCTCGTAGGCTGATAATCAACAAGAATGATACGTCCGAACATCTCAATATTCGGGTTAAAATCATTTTCCGACTCCCGGCTAAGTACAAGAGCATGGTCGAATTCATCGATAATGCATTTACGCACTATTTTCTTCAGATCACCAAAATCCATAACCATTCCCAGCTTTGTGGATGAAGTATCAGTTATAGGAATGCCGGAAATAGTGACTAGTAGTTCGTATGAATGCCCGTGAATATTACGACAAAGCCCATCATAGCCTTTCAGGGCGTGAGCCATTTCAAATTTAAATTCTTTTGTAATTCGGATAGTCTGCAAAGTCTGTTGTATTATTTTTTAATAATGCGTGCCTGGTAAACAGTACTGTAATTGTTGAGTGCCAGTCTGATCAGGTAAAATCCTGAAGGTAAATTTTCAAGATTCAGATTGGCTTGCTCACCAGTAACAGTTACAGGTGCATAAACCGGAACGCCTGTTGATGAATAAACAACAAAAACATTATTTTGTTGGGTATATTCCGGAGGTAAAGTAATTGTACAATTTCCTGAAACCGGGTTAGGATAAACCTGCAGAGCTAACTGTGATGGTTTTTCGGAGATGCCCACATTTGTTCCCCAAACCATATTGGCATA
>JBBQGD010000198.1:0-5993 GCA_038322655.1 Bacteroidales bacterium
CATTACTTTTTCAAAACGTTTTGTCAATTCTGGCAGATTGGTTTTTGGTATCCAAGTTTTCAATGGTGTAAGGTTCCCAAGTTCAATTGATTTATCAGCTGCGAGTATTTTTTCGTCAATTGGTGTGCCCGATGGTTTTACCCCGGTGAAGGGTACTCCTTCGCCATTGCGATGAACCCTGACCAGCGTCTCAAAAAAATATTTATCCGAAATGCGCTTCGCGTCGGGATTAAGCACTCTGACTTTCATCGTTAGGTTAAATGCTTCTATTATTTCAGCTTCATTTTCAGGACGGACCCATTTGAGGACGAAGTTTACATTATTCTGCCCCAAAGCTTTTTGGGCATCTGCGATTACGGGTCCATCCATTGTATCACAATGGGCAAATGTTACAGTTGAAGAGAACAATAACATTAAGAATAAAAGCAGCGAAAGTAAACTGGTCCCGTAATCGCAGATGCCCAAAAAGCTTTGGCGCAGAATAATGTAAACTATGTCCTCAAATGGATCCCTACGGGAAATGAAGCCGAAATAAATGAAGCATTTAACCTTACTATGAAAGTCAGATTGCTAAGCCCGGAGGCAAAGATCCTTTCCGACAACTATATTTTTGAGACGCTGGTCAGGGTTCATCGCAATGGCGAAGGAGTACCATTTACAGGGGTAAAACCATCAGGTTATTGATTACAAGGGGCGGCATTTAATGTTAGTTGTTTTATTCAGTTACTTTTGTTAGTGCTTTCCCTTTATGAACTGCAACATGATCTGACTTATCACTCTTGATTGCATATTGAGGATCTTCTTTAGTGGCATGATGTATGTAACCTTTATAATTGAAATCTGCTGTATGAACTTTTATAATTATTCCTGATACCTGTCCTGCTTCTGAATTCCATTTCACATGATCTCCTACTTTAAATGAATTTACCATTTTGTTTAAATTTGAATTTGACATTCTTTATCTAACTATAACCTTGATTTTATAATGTTCCTTAATTCCGGTATAACTTCTTCCATAAACCATGGATTTATCATTACCCAATTTTGATTCCGGGGAGAAGGACTTGGCAATGGGAAATATTTTGGAAGGAAATCTCTATAATTTTTGACATTTTCAGTAAGACTATATTTGCTTTCCTTATTTAAATACCGTCTTTGTGCATATCTTCCTATCAATAAGAAGAGTGGGGCAACTTTGAAATTTTTGATAATCTCAGGATGCCATAGTGGAGCGCATTCCGGTCGGGGTGCAAGATCTCCAGAGATTCCTTTTCCCGGATAACAAAAACTCATTGGCATTATTGAAAAAACTGCCGGGTTATAAAAAGTTTCATTATCAACATTCATCCATTTTCTTAATGTCTCACCGCTTTTATCATTCCATGGTATCCCGGTAAGGTGAACACGCTTACCAGGAGCTTGTCCAATAATTATAATGTTTGATGTTTCACACAATTGCACAACAGGATTGCATCCAGATTGTAAATATTCTTTACAGACTGAACATGTACGTATTTTTTTAAGAAGTATTTCCAATGATTTTTCTCCCGCAAGAAATTATAGAGCACAAAATTACTAATTATTTCAGCATTGATTTTCTAAATCTGAATTAAAAATTAGTTTTTACGTGGAGAATCTGTTTTAGGTAACCTAAGTTCATTCCTGTTACGAAATTTGAATGCTCCCCATTTCTCCGGGTCGTGTTCAAACCATTTCCTCAGTTCAGAACTGGGAGCTACATTTTTCAACCAAAGATCAACAACGGCTTTTTCTTTCGTCAGGCCACGTGGCCATAGCCTGTCCACTAACATCCGGAATCCGTCTTCTTTGTCTGGCTTTTCAGATACCCTGTCTTCGCGATTCGTCCATTAATACTTGTATTACTTTGATTATTAAACAAAATTAGATAATATTATTGTCTCCTATATAACAATCAAATGCTGACTTTTGATAGAAATCAAATGAAAGATTACACATTTACGAATCAATTCATCAACGAAAGTAGTACCTACCTCCTGCAACATGCACACAATCCCTGGTAGTATTATACTTCCTGATAAATCAGCCTGGACGAGAACTAAAGTGGATAGAAATTGTTAAACTTAAATTAATAAAATTATGACTATAAAAAAAATATGGATCTAAGATGGTGGCATCGTCCGTGAACTGCACGAAAATATCTGTCCTGAAGTCTTTAATGTAGTAGATGAAACATCATTAATCGTAATAGAAATCTATATTAAAACACACAATCATGAAGAGAACAACTAAAAAACAGATAACTGAGAATTTTGTGCCTGTTCAAATGAAAAAAGTATTAATTGCACTGGATTATGATCCCTCGGCACAAAAAGTTGCAGAATCAGGCTATTCCCTGGCTAAAGCTATGAATGCTGACGTTATATTACTGCATATTGTTGGAGAGATGACTTATTATTCTTCTCTTGAATATTCACCAATAATGGGATTCAGCGGTTTTAGCAACCCGGATTCACCAAATCTAATTGCTTTTGAAAATATAAAAGAAGCGTCAAAACAATTTCTTGAGAAATCGAAACAGCATCTTGGTGACCAGAATATTCAAACTGTGGTAGAAGAAGGTGATACTGCAGATTTAATTTTAAAAACTGCAAAAAATTTACATGCTGATGTTATTGTCTTAGGGTCTCATAGCCGCAGAGGGCTGGAAAAAATACTGATTAGGCAGTGTTTCGGAAAAAGTTTTGCATCATACTACCAAACCGTTGTTTATTATTCAGACTAAGAAGTATTAAAGAATAGCCCAAAACAATTGAAAGAAAAGCATCAATGAAGATTTGGAAAAGAGTCTTGTATTCTGTTCAGCCTAAAAAGTAATCGATTCTATCTTAAAAACAGAGTAATCAACCATTTATTAATGCATTACACGGCAATGTGCTAAAGTTTAAAATTTAAATTGAGAGAAATACTATGAAAACATTTTCTAAACAGGAGATCTCAGAACATTTATCAAAAAATCTAAAAAGTTGGAATTTTGAAAAAACTGCGATTCAAAGAAGCTTCGAATTTAAGAATTTTGTAGAAGCATTTTCTTTTATGACTGCAATAGCCTTAGAGGCAGAGAAATCGGATCACCACCCGGAGTGGAGCAATGTTTATAATAAAGTTAGCATAGCTTTAAATACTCATTCTGCTAAAGGGATAACTCAGATGGATTTCGATCTGGCAAAAAAAATTGATATCGAATACAAAAAATACAAGTAATTATAAATCTGCCAGCAACCTATTTGTAATTGAATCTGCTGTTTCATGATGATAAATATAAGTTGGTTGACTGACTTCAATCATGGTTGTACCGGCATTTTTTGCCCTGTCAAACAAATCAGCATCAGTGCCAACTAATATATTTCTGAAACCATTTAGAGATAATGCGATATTCCTGTCAATAAAAAAAGTACCGCCGATAATACATTCATTCAAGTTAATATTCTTTTCATAATTGTACCTGTCAGGCACATATTGGTTCCCTAAAATTTTTACTCCTCCATATAATAACTCTACATTAAGATTATGCATTAATATTTGTTTCCTGGATTCCAGGTGTAATGGATCATATTCATCATCTGAATCCAGAAATGTTATAAATCTACCTTTTGCAGAGTATATTCCTGTGTTTTTTGAAAGAGCCTCACCACTGTGTATTTTTTTTATATACCTGATTTGGGAATATTTCTTTGTATATGACAAAATTTTTGAATAAGTATCATCGCTACTATCATCATCCACTATTATTGCTTCCCAATCAAATTCAGTCTGCGAAATCAGTGAATTTAATGCTCTCGTTATAAGATGGGCCCGGTTATAGGTAGTTATAACAACTGAAAAAAAAGGACGAAAATTTAATCTGTTATGTTTGATCTCATTTATATTATTTTTTTTATTTTTCATGTCAGGTATAATTATTACTTAATTAATTTTTATTTTTTTTGCACGGAATATTTGGTAATTAATGTTCCCTGCTCATTTATTTTTTCGCAACTGATTAATCGCAAATCAATATCTAGTTTTTCATCAATTACAAAATTACCCCCTGTTCCAAATATCCTGGGTTCAATGGTCAGCCATAATTCGTCCACAAGTTGTTCTTTTAAAAAAGAAGTCGCTATATGCGCGCCACCAACTACCATCATTTGTTCTTGTCCTTCTTTTCTAAAGCGTGCTGCCAACTGAGCAGGGGATTCATCTGTAAATTTAAGCTGGCCCAAAACCTCATATTTTTTATAATTGGACGGTACTCTTGTCATTACAAGAAACAGATGGTATGGGGAAGGTTTGAGCCTATCTGCATCATAAGTTTTGCTTCCCATAACTATAAGCCGGCTATTGTTCCATAACTGGTTAAAATAATCCTGGTCTTTTTGAGAAGCCCATGATTTAACAATAGGATCTCCCCATTTTGTTATTTTTCCATCCAGAGTGGATACAAATACTAGTATAATTTTCATTTTCAAATCTTACTATAAGATAGTTTACCTTCTATGATTCGCGCCGGCTTTGTGTATGGGTGCTCCATACTTTTTCCTGCACCCATAATATGGATTACTTTCCATCCAGCCAGTTTAAGATAATCAGAAACAAGTGAACGGTGACAACTCCACCACAAACTTTCAGCACACATGAATGCTGTCCGGCTCCTTGTTGCAATCTGCTCAAATTCAGTTATGGCTTTTTTAAATTCATCTGTTTCCATATAATCAGCATAACCTCTGAATGCAGCAAGACGCCACCCGGTATTTTTGGAATCATTAAGTGCTTTCCTACGACCTCCAAGTTCTTTTAAATGAATATATTCTATTCCATTTTCCGGCAATGTTACTCTTAATGATTCTATATTGAACTGTGGGTAGCGCCTGGAGCCCGGATAACTTCTGATGTCTGCTACCAATTCAATCTGAAATGATCTCAGCCATTCGATAAATTCATCTATGGGGTGTGTGGAATGGCCAATTGTCCAGACATATCGTTCATGCATACTACAATTCTAATGTTATGGCATTATCGCCAACACCAAGATTTGACAGCTGTTTGATTAAGGCATCCATCATAGGCGGCGGACCGCATACATAAAACTTTTTGTTAAAATCACTGATATTGGCTTTCAGGAAAGCTTCATTTATAATTCCATGAAAATAACCTGATGTACTCTCATCCGATAGAATATTGATAAATGATTTGCCCAGAAGTTTTTTAAATTCGTCCCTGAGAATAATATCTGATTTTGTTTTATTGGCAAAAATCAACATGTTGCCATTTACTTCATTTTTAGTTTGAAGATCTCTGAAGATGGAGATAAAGGGAGTAACCCCTGCGCCGCCTGCTATAAAAACCCCTTTGCCTTTATAGCTGATCGCACCCCATACGTCTCTGATGATGAGTTGATCACCTTTCTTAAGTTTTCCCAGTTCATTCGTAACACCTTTGTGTGAAGGATAAATTTTAATAGTGAATTCAAGGTATGACTCATTATTTAAGCATGTAAATGTGAAGGGTCTTTTTTCATTCTTCAACTCATGAGTGTTTATCGATACCTCAGTGGCCTGCCCGGGAATAAATGAATATCCTGACGGTTTTTGAACCCGGAACCGTTTAACATCATGAGTCACATTTTCGATGTTAAGGATTCTAACTATGTGTTCTTCCATACTTTTATAGTTTTGATAATTCAACAAATTATATCATTTATTGTTCCCGATATTTTTATTTATCCTGCCCGGTATGTCAGTAGAATTTTGATTCCAGATCTGCCACTTTCAAATACCTTCGTTCGCACTGGATGTCCAGTGAGGTTCCATTCCGGGAGCGCCAAATGCGATCGGGCTTTGAGAGCGGTTCATATTTTTATTTTTCTTTTGATTGCCGTTTCATCTTTGCCTACTTCTTAAATTCGCGATAGCGCCTGATAAGAGTATTTGTTGAACTATCATGGCCTAGCTGCAGTTCGTCACTGCTTTTCA
>JBBQGD010000199.1:0-5967 GCA_038322655.1 Bacteroidales bacterium
CCATTTTAAAACATCGCATGTAGGCGAAGGACTTCGTACAGCATTGCCTGTGTATGGAATATTTATGGCAAAAGTTCTCAAAGACGAGAGTTTAAAGGAATACAGACAGAAATTCCCGAAACCCACCATGAAAATCAACAAGCCATACGGTTGTCAGACTGTTCTTCCAAAAGCTGATTCGCTAGTTTCGGCGGCTGATTCGGTTCAGATGGAATAGCGTTAAAAGTGAAAAGTTAAAAGTGAAAAGTGAAAAGTGAAAAGTTAAAAGTGAAAAGTGAAAAATGAATAGTGAACACTTTGTTCTATCTAACAGTATAATGTTAGTTTTGACTATTCTGGTTTTGTAAAAAGTAAATTCAGGTTAAAACTGAAACTATAAATCTTTATAATTGTTAAATAATTCTCTAATCATTAAAATCAATACGAATGCAAATCACAAAAAACAAAGTTGTTTCTCTCAGTTATGTCCTTAAAAGCGACGACGCGAAAGGTGAAATTATTGAAGAAACCAAAGCTGGTGATCCTTTGGTATTTCTATATGGAAATGGCCAGATGCTCCCTAAATTTGAAGAACATCTGAGTACACTTAAAGCTGGCGACGCTTTTGAGTTTACACTCACAAGTGCTGATGCATATGGCGAAATGGATCAGGATGCAATTATTGATCTCGATAAAAGTATTTTTGAGGTGGATGGTAAAATCGACACCGAAATGCTTGCTATCGGCAATGTAATCCCGATGCGCGACGACCAGGGAAATATGCTTCAAGGCATTGTGGTTAGCGTTGGGGATAAACTGGTTCGTATGGATTTTAATCATCCAATGGCTGGAAATGTTCTGCACTTTACAGGAAATGTAGTTGAAGTGCGCGAGGCTACCGCTGAAGAACTCAGCCACGGTCACGCTCATGGAGCAGGCGGACATCATCATCACTAAGAGCTTGTATTACACAGGAAATGATTTTGTCTTTCTAAGTGAAATCAGCAGAATTCCCGGTTTATACAAAGGTGATATTGATTGCCTGGAGTATGAACCGGGATTTTTATGTATAAATGTCTTCGGGTAAGTGCAATACTATTTTTATTTGTTGTTTGCTTAATCATTACTATAACAATTCGTTTATTGCGTCCCGGATCTCCTTGTCTGTTGTCCCTTTGCCATAGCCTTCAACTACTTTTCTGATCACCCGGTCCTTATCAAGGATTAAAAAAGATGGTAATGCCTCAACCGGATATTTTTTTTTCATTTCTTTGGTTGCTAACAGTACTTTGTAAGTAATTCCGTTATTTTCACTATACCTTTTAAGAATGTTAGGATTTGTTTCCCAACTTTCGATGCTGATAAATTCGAAATCCTTATTCTGATATTCTTTGACTAACTGTTTCAAAAATGGTATTGATGCGTGACATGGGCCGCAGCCAACACCGGTAAACTGAATAATTATAACCTTGCTTTTCAGTTCTTTAAAGGCAATTGTTTTATTATCTGCATCTTTTAATATCCAATCCGGAGCTACTTTTCCCAACAAATCAAATTTACCAGGTTGCATGTTTACATTGGATCTTTCTACAAAGTCAGCAGGAATATAATCTGAAGCTATAAAAACGCTGGTGTTTAATTTATTTATAGTTATATTCTTACAAGTTTCCCAGCTCATTCTGTCGGGGAATTTTTTTCGCAACCGGTAAGGCAGGTCATCTGATTTATTTATCCATATATCGTAAATAGAAATTATTTCCAAGGTCAAATCCATCGGAGGCGCGTACCTTATCCGGTTTCCAACCACTTCGGGCAATTTATTGTAAATTGTCAAATTTACCAGAACTGAATCTCCTAAATCAGTCGATGTTAACTTTATACTGTCGGATGTTTCTAAAGTATAGTTGATCAGGCTTTTAACTTGAGTGAAGAATGGAGGATAAACGATTCTGAATGGACTTTGGTTGTTTTGAAAGCCCGTGGAAGACATTATTTTGGTATCCCAATCCATTGAACATTTAACCTTCCCGTCATAGAAATAAATCATTTTAGATGAATCTTCCAATAAAAATTGCGCATAACTGGCTCCTACAAAAGTATCAGATGGATTGATATATTCCGTCATATGAATGTTGTATGTTCTGGATACTAAAGTATCATATGGAGCGCTGGCCGCCATATACCGATCGTAAGTTGCTGATTTGATCTGGTTAAGATTATTAAGTACTTTCGATAAATATGCTTTTTCTGACTGTCCAATTATGATATTTGAGAATAACATCAATACGGCAAGAAATGAAATTTTCTTCATCCGATTAAGTTTTAAATTTTTCTTCAAACCATTTTACATCTATTTCTTATGCCAGAGCAATCGTGTTTTCAGGTTACATTATTTTCAATTGCCCATTTCCTGAAGGAATAATTATTTTAATATCAGTATTTTACCCATCCCAACCAGCCGTTTATTAAAGTCTTAATGTTTTGCATTTTGAAGTTTATCATAATCCTTTAACGCCAGACTCAGGCTTGAAATAATGACATCCGGATCATCATTCGGGATATAATGCCCTGAATTTGATACATAAAATATTTTACCATATTTCAGGGGATTAATTAATTTGAGATAACTTTTTATATTTATATCGATCTGGATCCTGAACATTTTTTCTCTATCATAGATGGTTGGGGCCTCACCAGCTTGCTTTGGATAGCCGCCGGCTTTGATAAAATGAACAGGCACGTCAGGCAAAGGATTTCGATTACATAGTTCCCTGCCTGTTTTGGAGAATTCTCTTTGCGCTTTCATTTCTTCAACAACAAATTTTGGCCCCTGAGCCATATATTCATCAGCTGATTTGTCGTAAACATCAAAAAGGGAATCAATCTGGCTTTCGGTAATACCTATTTCCCTGTATGGCAACCTCCCTCCTCCATCAACTTTCATAAAGTCGTGGGGATCAACAAAAATAAGTCCTGCAATTTCATCCGGGTGAAATGAAGCAAAGTACCTGATATATGCAGCGCCCCATGAATGGCCAACAAGTATGTAAGGAGGAGAAAGACCTTTTTCGAGAAGTGTTTGCCGAAGTAGTTCTCCAATATGCTCTACAACAGGAACCTGGTTGTCGTCGTCGGAACCACCAATCCTCGGCCGGTTATAAGCGAAAGTGGCATTCGTCTTCGATACTTCTTTAACAATGGGGATCCAATATTCAAAATCGGTTCCCCTGCCATTCTCAAAAACTATAACGGGCTTTCCTTTTTTGTTGTTTTCCATGCCATAAGTGACCAGTTCAACCTTGAATCCATTAACTGTTGCATAATCCAGGTTTGGGATTGCTTTCTTTCTATTCGTCTGAACCGTTGTTAGTAGCACATTCCATCTTGGATCAGCGTACAATGATTTTAAGTCAGGGTCCGACTTAATATGTCCGTAATTGGAGTAATTCATTTGTGTGGCCAGGTAATTCAGATTATGGAATGCGCTGTCAGGATAATTTGCCAAAGCCCACGAACATGCAGCATTATAACGATGATTGCTTGCAATATTGGCATCTTTTGCCTTAAAAGCATCGGAAAATGCAAAAGCAGAGTTTTTGAACTCCTTTGCATTGTAAAGTGAGTCTGCTTTTCTGATAAGTGCAGAGTATTTCTGAGGAATATTCTGTGCTGCTAAGGATACTGCAGAAGCTACTAATACTATTAAAAAAAGTCTTTTTTTCATAAATGCTTCATTTAGTTTTGGTTCATATAGTTTCGGTACAAATAAATTAGAATTCAAGAATTAAAAATTGGAAAAAAGCGAACGGTTCAGATTTTTTTCTTGAAAGCCAATAAAAATTCGGCAGGAATGAATTTTTTAGGTGATGTTTTTATGATATTCTTAAAAGTATTGTTGAAATGGGCCTGGTCATAAAATTCGTTTTCGAGGGCAATGCTTGTTAATGAGCTGTTGTAAGCGGAAGATGGATAAGCAATTCCGTCAATTGCGTTTCTCATTTTTATTATAATTGAGAATTCCTTGGGACTTAGCCCTAAATATCGTAGAAATAAAATCTGCAGATGACGTGCAGAGCAGTTTAGTTGCTTGCTAAGCTCAATGATAGAGTCCTGGCCTCCGTTTTTCATAATGATTAAGCAACTTTCACGGACCAGTGCGGTATGTTCATTTTTAGTTAAGAAGGAATTAAACCGATCGTGCAGGAAATTTAGAATACTATGTTCATTCCCCTGGTTAATATTGTTAGCTTCACGCTCAAAGTCCTTATTGACGTAGTTGATCGGGACAATTTTATTTTTGCACTCATTCATATTGAAATCTGTAAACATGGATGCTGACCAGGGAAATAACTGAACCATACTTACTTTTGTATCGGGTAAAATGTCAACTGCAACTGACTTTGTAGCCTGACCACAAAAATAGATACCCTGCTTAAGTTTTACTGCTTCCGTATTGAATGTTACCAACGCGCCTTTTCCTGTTATAAAAGCAATATTGAAAAATCCATTCGGTACAATGGTCTTATTTGCTTCAATAGCTTTAAGGTCGTGGTTTATAAATACCCATAATTTATTTATGGAAAATTTCAGTGAATCATTAACACTTAATTCTTTGTATTCGAACATCGATTTAGTATTAAATCGTTTGATAAAATTTCAAAGTATTTAACTTCATGAATCAATTTTTAAAAGTGCCACAAGTTACATAAACTTAGCAGATCTATATAGATTTGATGAATATATCTTCTACAAGGTTAAATTCCTTGTTTTGTTTCATTTTATTGTTCGATGATACTCTGATTTTTTATAAATATATTCAATTATAAAGGAAGAGGAAACTGTTGCCAGAGCCACTATTACCCCGAGTCGGTTTTGAGAATATTGCTGAATTATTAAAACGATAAGTGCTGCTATACATAATAAAAACCCAATTAAAGGAATTACTTTATTGCCCAGAATTTCTTTCGACAACTTAAATCCAGTAAAATTAACCATTGCAAAAATCAATATAAACCCGATGCTTCCCGTGGTTGAAATGGTTTCTAAATTTAAAGTATTGGTTAAAATTAAGGTGAAAACAATGGTTATTATCAAGCCAACCGGATGGTTCCATAATTTATAAGTAAACTGATGAGGCAATTCGTCATCTTCTCCGATTTCGTAACTAACCCTGCTGCCTCCCAACAACGAGGCATTAATTGCAGAAAACGTTGAAATCAGGGCAGCAATTGTTATTATAATAAAGCCGGGCTTTCCGAGTAATGGTTTTGCGGCTTCTGCCAGAACATAGTCCTGTGCAGTAGCAATCTTACTAAAGGGCAAAGAACCTACTGTAACAACAGCAATTATAATGTATAATAAAATCACAAAAATGACCGAAATATAATATGCTCTGGGAATATTCTTCGCCGGATTTATAATATCGGGTGCAGCATTGGCAATTAATTCAAAGCCCTCATACGCAACAAAAATAACCATTCCTCCTGCAATAAGTTGAATCGGACTTTCCCAGTTCTGAATGGATAACTGGGTTAAGTTCGTATTTCCAAAAAGTCCGTATATCCCAATAATAATAAATAAGAGTAGGATGACTAACTTGATAGTTACTGCATAAGCCTCTATTTCCCCGACAACTTTGATGCTGTAATAATTAATCAGGGCAGCCAGTGCAATTATAGCACTTGAGTAAATGTGAAAATCCAGGGTCCTGGATTCTGTCAAAGCAAAGAGATTGGGTGCATAGGAGCCAAACGCTGAAGCATAGAGTGCCAGCATTATAATGTAGCTGATCCACAGTAAGTTATTTATACCTCCACTGAAGATCGATTTGCCAAATCCCTGATTGATAAACTTAACAGTTCCGCCTCTGTCGGGGTATGTCAACGATAGTTTAACATAACTGTAGGAAGTTATAAATGCTAAAATCCCGGCAATAAAAAACGCAATGGGGGTTCCGCCTTTAGCTAATGAAACGGCTAACCCGAGAAC
>JBBQGD010000200.1:0-5942 GCA_038322655.1 Bacteroidales bacterium
GATGGAAGAGGTCCAATATGTACTTAGCTCTTTCGAGAGATCGAGGTAATAATTGTATCGGCTGATATAAGCTGTTGTATTTGAGAAAAGTCGGCTGTTAAAAATATGATTCCACCGTAACGTACTCGCAACATTTTTCCAGCTTATCCCGAAAGTATTTGCATTCAGATTGTTGTAGCGGTTAAAATTATCGTTTCCCTTGAAAGCAGTTAAAAAGAGCCTGTTGTTTTTATTCAGCCTGATATTGAATTTGGCATTGACGTCGTAAAAGTTGAATTTGTAAGTACGTTGGCCATCAGCCGGAAATTGCAGCCAGTTCATGTTCGAAATCCGGCCGGAAACCAGGAATGAGCTTTTTTCTTTCAGAATGGGCCCTTCCAGGGTTAAATCAGTTGTATAAGGCCCAATGTTGCCCGAAAACCCAAGCCGTTTCATATTGCCTTCGCGGGCACGCATATCAACTACCGACGAGAGCCTTCCGCCATAATTAGCCGGGAAATCGCCTTTGTAAATCATAACATCTTTAATAGCATCGGGAGCCAGGGCCGAAAAGAAACCAAACAGGTGTGACGGATTATAAATTGGAGCTTCGTCGATCAGCAAAAGATTCTGATCGCTGTTACCGCCGCGTACGTAATAAAATGATGATCCGTCGCCGAAAGTAAGAATTCCCGGCACATTCTGCAGCGATTTGAGAACGTCCACGTTACCGGCAAATCCGGGAATCTGTTTCAGCACTGCAGGCGAAAACCGTACATCCCCGGTTTGATTTAACGGTTTTCCGTCTCCATCAGGATCAGAAGTTATAACTACGGCATTCATTTCGACTGCAGAAAGCTCAAGATCAACAATTGCTTCAATATTTTTAACCAGTTTAACATTTTGGGTAACCGCTGTATATCCAATATATGAGTTTGTAATCCTGTATTCGCCCATGGGCAGTGAAAGTGAATAAAAGCCATATGCATTGCTGGTAGTGCCTTGCATGCTAATAGCATCGTACACATTGGCGCCGATGATAACTTCAGCAGTAGATTTATCCCTGATATATCCGCTGATGGTATATTTGCGGACTTGTTTTACCGTAACTTCCGGTTTTGTAAGACTTTCCTGTTTATGAAGTTTTAAAATAACTTGTTTCTCCGAAAGGATATAATCAATGCCATTGGCTGTGAATACCATATCGAAAACTTTCGATAATGAAATATTCCGCGCATTTACAGTGATCTTTTTATCTATCGGAATGGATTGCGGACTAAACGAAAACAGGATATTCCCTTTTTCGCTGATCTGTTCTATTACTTCTCCCAGTGGCTGATTGGTAGCCTTTATAGTGATTTTTTTCTCCAGGTTTTGGGCAAATGCAGCCGTAGCCAGCAATATAAGCAGACAAGTAAACAAGAACCGGTGAATCGTTTTTCGGAGGCTCAATTCAGGTTAATTTGAACTTATGAATTTTAGAGGGTTACATGAGATTTTTTACTACAAAAGGCACAAAGGGGGAACGGATTTTAAAAACTTTTATTTCAATGTGTACATTAATCCAAATCTGAAACCGGATTCCATCAGCCGCTGATGATTGTCATCCGCCGAAAATGAAATCAGCGAATGGGCTTTCATATACGGATTTACAAAAGCTGAAATCCCGAATTTAGAATCATATTTTAATCCAAACCCGAAACTTGCGCCTATTCCATTCTGGCTGTCAACCGGGCTTGAAATAGTTGGATCGATATCCAGATTTAAACCTCCGTTAACAAAGACATATTTCAGAAAATTAACCCGGAAAGTTAATGGAATATTTATCAGTGAAAATTGTTCTCCGTGCGATGGTGCTTCATTATACGGAAAATCCATCGGATCGATTATTATTTTATGTCTTGAGTATTCAATACCGGTTTCAAAATCGAATGTTTTAGTAAGCCGGTGCAAATAGTTTATGCCAATGGTGTAAAATCCATCGGAGTTATAGCTGGCTTCTCCCAATGGGGGTGGTTTAAGACGGACTACATCATTTTCGCCGAAGGAAGAGAAAGTTATCCCGATCTTGTCTTTTGGGGTTGGCGTTTCACTCTTCTGAGCGTAATTCGAAAATGCAAAATCAAGACATAAAATCAGTAGAAATAGTTTTTTCATAAAAGCTGCTTTTCAATAATTGAAATATAGTTAATGATTTGTATCCGTTTAAAAACCAGGTAATTAAGAGGGTCAAATCATTGAATCCCAATTATCTGCAACTCTTTCCCGAAACCTCAATACTGTTTCCTTTTTGTTTCACCGTGAGGTCGAGGGTTTCTTTTAATACCTGTAAAACCGACTCAAGCGATTGATTATCAAAGGAAGCCGTAACGCGGCATTCTGTCAAACCCGGATCTGCAAGTTTAACAGTAACCTGGTACACATTTTGAAGTGTGTTAACAACCTGTGCCAGTGTTTCATCATCGAATACAAGTACACGGGTTTTCCATGCCATATAATTCGGATCGGTGTTGGTCGATATAGTAATCTGTTTCTTTTCAGGCGAAAGAACCGCTCTTTCGCCCGGATTCAACAACACATTTTCTTTTGGAGCATCTTTATAATACACTGAGACTTTCCCGCTTGTAAGAACCACTTCCATGGATCCGGCGGAGGTTCCGGAGTTTACATTAAATTTTGTTCCGAGCACTTCCACCCGGGCATCGCCCGAACTCACTATAAACGGTCTTGTTTTATCATGCGTTACTTCAAAATAAGCCTCACCTGTTAATTCAACTTTCCGAATTTTTGAATTAAATGCTGACGCATATTTAATTTGTGAGCCGGCATGTAACGAAACCACAGTACCATCGGGAAGCACATGCACTGTATTTGAAGTTTGTGCCGTAACCACGGTATCCCTGAGTGTTGAAACGTTGAAATACAATATAAATGCGGATACCAGCAATATTAATCCAACTGCAGCCACTTTCCATATCTTGCTGAAAGAGGATGAAATACTATTCCTGTTTTGAGTAAGCGATATAATTTTTTGCTGGTTTTCCTTTACAGAAACTGAGGCAGACATTTTCGCCTGCAAAGCTTTCCATTCCTGGTCCGGGTTAACGGAGGAATGAATTTTCTGTTTTTCAATCAGTTGCCAGGTTTTCTTGTATTGGATGAAGAACTGTTCGTTTTTTGGATCAGCTTTCAGCCATTCCGATAGCAAACGCAACTCCTCTTCCGTAGTTTCCCCGGATAAATACCTCGTAATGAGGTCAGTATAATATGTAGCGTTCCCGTTCATTTGCCTTTCCTTTTAATAGTACACTTCAAATTGATTTTACCCTGATGCGGCATGGGTTTTTAAGTCGGAAGTCCGAAGTCGGAAGTCCGGAGTCCGGAGTCGGAAGTTAATCACCCATTCAGATTTTCTCCATTTCTCCATTTCTCAGTCAGTATGTCCCATTTTCTCCATTTCTCCTTGTCCCCTAGTCTCCTTGTCTCTCCGTCTCTCTGTCCCTTAGTCTCTCTGTCTCTAAGTCACTTGTTCAAAAAACCAATAATCAGAGCAAGCAGAATCGTCAAATAATCCGCCAATCGCAAACGCATATGCTGCAATGCCTTCGACATCTGAGTTTCCACGGTTTTCACCGAAATCTGTAATTTATCTGCAATTTCCTGGTATTTAAGGTTTTCGTAACGGTTGAGCACAAAAATTTCCCTGCATTTCTCCGGAAGTTCAGCTATTGAAGCATCAATTAGTTCTTTAAGCTCATTTTCCACCATGCTGTCGGCACCATCGTATTCAGGGACTTCAAGCAGGTTTTCGATTTGGAGGATATTCTGATCAAATTTACGGTTATCCCTCAGGTAATTGGTGCATTTATTATGAATAATCGTGGCAAGATAAGACTTGACAGGCTTTTCCATATCAATGGTTTCCCGTTTTTCCCACAGGCTGATAAACGCAGACTGGGTAATTTCCCTGGCAGCTTCAAAATCCTTCACATATTTCTGCGCAAAAAAGCACATGCCTGCAAAATGACTCTTAAAGAGTATCTCGAAGCTGGCGTGATCAAGCGTTTTATTTATATGTTTCGCGGGCTCTTCCAGTGGTAATGGTTTTAATGTGTTTGAAATTAACTGTGATTAAAATGGGGTGATGTGTTAGCTTTTTAATTAGTGATTCTTTGCAAAGTTTTTTTAACTTCTTGATTCTGGTAAGTATCCATTTTCAATTAAATCATTTTCATTGTCAATACCAAATGCTTTGCCATCCTTTATAATCATTTTTCTATCTGAAACCTCAAGAACATTACGATAATAATGGTCTGTGATTATTATACCCTTTTCTTTTCTCATTTCAATTAAAAGTTCCTTTATTGAATCCTGATATAAGGGTTCTACCATGGAAAAAGGTTCATCAAGCAATAAAAATTGATGAGGCAATCTCGAAATCAATAATATCTCAAAGTACCTTCTTTCTCCCAATGATAAAGTTCCTATTTTCTGTTGCTCAAATTTGGCTATCCTAGGGTCATAAAATATTTTATTTTGTGTATCTCCACCCTTAAAATATATCGGAATTACATCCCTTACCTTTAAATCATTTGGCAGAAAACTATCTTGTGGCAAATAGGAAATATTCATCAATTCAATATTCCTTGAAGGGTTAAAACATTCATTATCAATCAAAATATTTTTATGATCTGAAGGTAAAGTGCCAAATAAAATCTTTAATAATGTTGACTTACCACACCCATTTCGTCCCAAAATTCCTAATATCTCACCAGTTTTTATCCGAAGTGAAATGTCAGACAATATAATCCTTTTTTTGAACTTCTTGGATAGCTTATTTACAATAAGTTCACTCATAAAAATAGAATTAAAAATAGTATAGGAAGTACAATAATTGAATTGATAATAAACGATTTAATTATCAACCTTTGTTTTGTTATACCAAGGTTGTAATAAAAGTAGTATTGATGACCATGAAATTGCTTGTAGCAAAGTAGACCAATTGCTAATCCATATGTTGGTAACGATACTATTCCAGCTAGTGGGTTTACAATTAAAAAACACAATATTGAAAAACCAATATTATAAAGTGTTGAGTCAAAATAAAATTTTAAAAATGCACTATTCATACAATCATCAAATTATTAACTTTTGCTGCTGTCAATTAAAATCTTGCCTAACTCACAAATATACACAATACCCTATTTAAGCAATTACACGAATTCCCCAATCCAAAGCATTTCCTGGTTTGATATTTCTCAACACCAAAGGTTTAAAGTAGCTTATTATTCCAGCTTAATTGCAAGTTTTCCCTTGATGCTTACCGGGGCAATAATTCCTGCCGGAACCAGCACCGGTTGTTGTACGTCAATGCCATTAAGTGTTCCGGTCATGATAAAGCCTTCGCCGATTTCATATTTTTTCAGGCTTTCGGACATCATATCGTAGGTTTCGCGTATTTCGGCTCCAATCGGATACGACATATTTCTACTGATTATCTTTTCGATACCGCTGTTTGCCAGCCAAGCGGCTGATTTCATCAACAGGTTTTTTGTCTGCATGGAGAACTGAAGGTCTTTCAGTATTATTGACGAATCAGAGACCCTGTAGATTGGTAATCCTGAAAAGTACAACTTTCCATTTATGCTTCCTGTAACGTCTGTGGCAATGATCATTTTATTTTCGTTGCCGTAAACGGATACGCCTGTAATGGTAATCTTCTTTTTTTCGTAACTATAGGAGGTGTTGATCAGCATCAGGCGGGTTATTGAATCAAGATATTGATATCCGATGTAGGAAACAACGTTGGCCAGAAATTCGTCACTGAGGTTTGTTGCTGGTGTAAGGTCAGGAAGCACGCGGTTTATCATGGATGGTGGTTGCTTTCCGGTAAAACATTCGGCTATTCCCTGTATAGATGTGGTATGTTTTATAAGGCCATTACCACCGGTAATAGGCATGGC
>JBBQGD010000201.1:0-5769 GCA_038322655.1 Bacteroidales bacterium
GTATCTGATTTTATGCTGAGCGTAGCTTACTTCCTTTAACAGCATAAAAGAAAATATAAAGGTAACAAATGGCCGGAACAATAAAAGCTAATGAGTAACTAGACAAATTAACATCAAATGAAAACAAATGTAAATCTGCTATGTGGATATTAAATAAATGTTTAAACCCATTTGAATCAGCAATAGTTCCCATAATAAGCGGAATTATAGCTCCGCCGAATATTAGTGTATTAATAATACCTGAAGCGGTACTGAGTTCACCCGGATCAAGGTCTTTAACTGCCAGAGTAAATATATTCGGGAACATAATTGAGTTAAACATACCTATTGATACAACAGCCCAAAGTGCTATGTTACCTGAAGTGAAAGCGGTAACAATAGCCAAAGTTGCAGCTATAAGAGCAAAAACAGCTAATGAACGCGCTGCACTACCCTTGCCAAGTTGCATCAAAATAAAATTGGCAACCGCTACCAACATGAAGATCAGCCCGATATTCCAACTCCAGTCTGTAACAAAAGAACCTGAAACCAGTGCAAGTAACAATACCATTACAGCATAAATATATTTCTTAACATTATCAGTGATGTTCGAAAGCATAATAGATCCAAAGAACCGGCCAATCATGGCACCACCCCAATAGATAGCAACATATTTACCTGCAATTGCAGGATCAAGAAACATTTTCGTTTTTAAATAATTCAGGATCAATCCACCAGTACCAACTTCAGCACCTACATAGAAGAAAATCCCCAGTGCTCCTAATAATACATGAGGATGTTTCCAGACACTTTTCTTCAGTCCAATACTACTTCCGATAACATCAGGGAGTTTTATCAGAGCTATGGCAATAGTAACCATTAATACAATTATACCAATAATAACAAACGGCATCTGAACAGTTTGTGCTTTCTGCATGGATGTCAGCATTTCGCTAGCACCTCTAAATATAAAAACAGCAATGACCCAGGGAGCCACCATGGTAGCAATGGAATTGAGAGCCTGCACCAGGTTCATACGGCCACCTGCCGACGCTTCGGATCCCAAAGCTGTTACATAAGGATTCGCAGCTGTCTGCAGAAACACTACACCCGAGGCTAATACAAATGTTGCTGCCAGAAATAACGGGAAAGAAAGAAACTTAGCTGCCGGGAAGAACAGGAAACTTCCGACTGCCATTAGCAATAAACCTGCTATTAAAGCACTTTTATAGCCAATTTTCCTGATGTATAACCCGATTGGAATAGAAATGAAAAAGTAAGTAATAAAGAAAGAGAAACTCAGCAACTGAGCTTTAAACTCAGTTAATTCGAAAATATCTTTTACCTGGCCACTCAAGGTAATAATAAAGGTAGTCGCAAATCCAAAAATAAAGAAAATAGATCCGATCACAGTCATTCCCAGACCATATTTTGCATGTCTCTGTTGTTCCATAGTGTTTTGTTAAAATGGTTAGTTAATAATGAGCTTAAAATGGTCGAAAGGCGCAATAAGTATCGGAATTCTTCAGTTTTTTATTAAAGTTTCAGGGTAAAAGCTAAAATCTGAAAATGAAACCCGGAAACAAATATAGTGCTTTCCGATAAGCACTACTCTTTCCAGAGATGTAAAAATAAGAATCTTAGTGTTAAGTTTACACAAAGCAACTCTTTTTTAATGAAATTTTTCTGACAACTCATTAACTCCTCATTATCAGGGACAAAACCGGAAAGAACAGGCTTTAAAAAGAAATTTATCAGGGCTACTACCAACACATTGACTCATTTTAGGCCAATTAAGAGTAATGGATAAAAGCAGATCATGTCTTCTGTTTCTTCTTTTTCGCTGCAGGAAACAATACATTATTTAATATCAACCTGTAACCAGGTGAATTGGGGAAAAGATTCAGATCAGTCGGGGGGTCCCCTACCCTATGCTCATAATCCTCGGGATCATGACCTCCGTAAAAAGTCCAGGTTCCTTTACCAAAGTCACCATGAATATATCTTGCTTCATCCAGGGCCTTATTTTCACCCATTACTATAACTTCCGGTTTTACACATTTCTTCTCGAAAGCAGTAGTTTGTCCACGGAATCCATGGATAACCTGCATATGGTTCTGGCAAAGCATAGTCGGCACCGGATCCCATTTTGCCGAAAAGTCGAACAAGGTAAAGAAATCATTGGTAGGGCTAACTTTCCGAAGGGTATTAACATCGATAGACGAAATTTCATATTCATATGGATTCGTTACCAGATTGAAATTCCGGAATGCAAAGCAGTTATCATAATTCAGTTTTGACTGAGCTTTCGGATCCATTGCGTCGCCATCGAACATAACATCACAAATATCAACACCATCTGCTGCTAAAGCTACATCGTAACTGTCAGGGGCTGAACACATAGCAAACAAATAACCACCACCTGCTACAAAATCCCTGATTTTATGTGCAACAGCAAGTTTCATTTCCGAAACTTTGGAAAATCCGTGTTTGGCAGCCATTTCTTCATTCACCCTGACATCTTCTTTATACCAGGAAGCATTGCGATACGCTGCCCAGAACTTTCCAAACTGACCGGTAAAGTCCTCGTGATGCAGATGTAGCCAATCGTACATGGGAAGAACACCCGATAGCAATTCTTCATCATAAACTATATCATACGGGATTTCAGCATACGAAAGTGCCAGGGTAACGGCATCATCCCAGGGAAGTTTGTTTTTAGGAGAGTAGACAGCAATTTTCGGAGCCTTATTCAGCTTAACTTCATCCATATTTACCTCCGGGTCAGCTATTTGCTGAAGTATTGCTGTAGATTGGGCATCAGCAATTACTTCACAACTCACCCCACGGATAAAACACTCATCTTCAATTTGTTTGACATATTTAATCATAAAAGAACCGCCGCGGTAATTCAATAACCAGCTAACCTCAACATCCTGATGGAGAACCCAATAGGCAATGCCGTAGGCTTTTAGATGATTTTTCTGAGCCTGATCCATGGGAATCAGCAAATACGCGGCACTGGCCTTAATAACCAGGAGAAAAAGTACAATGACTATTATGCTACGCTTCATTTTTCAGTTCTTTATCCACAATCATCTATATGTAACGTTTCATCAACAGTATTATTACGCATAATACTGATAACAGGTTGGATTGGGAAATCTCAATGAAAGTTTTAACAGTATGATTATAACTGTCATATTCAGGATCAGAATTCGGTCGGGCCAAGATCAACTTCATCATCCATGCTATTCAATCTCGACTGCATAATTATATTATTGTTTGCAGGCTGATCGAAACTATTATTGGGGGTTAGTGATAATCCCATATTATCAATACTTAATCCAGCAACATCCTGGAAACGGGCAAACCGGCTGATAAATTGAAGCCAGATTTCATCAGTAGCACCATTTCTGTGTTTGGCAATAATTATCTGTGCCTTACTTTCGGTGGAGTTGCCATCCTCATCTTCCATAATCTTATAGTACTCAGGCCTGTAGATAAAGAGCACAAGGTCAGCGTCCTGTTCAATAGCTCCTGATTCGCGAAGGTCAGAAAGCTGTGGTTTTTTACTTCCCTGTGCGGTACTACGGGTTTCAACCGATCGGTTCAACTGCGAAAGCGCAATCACCGGGATATTTAATTCTTTTGCCAAGCTCTTTAATGACCTTGAAATAGCCGAGATTTCCTGTTCGCGGTTACCGCCACCTTTCCGGTCGCCACCGGCAGTCATAAGCTGAATATAATCAATAACAACCATATCAATATCATACTGAGCTTTAAGCCTCCTGCATTTTGCCCGAAGTTCAAAAAGCGATAAAGCAGGGGTATCATCGATATATATAGGTGCTGTTATAAGTTTTGAGATTCGTGAATTCAATTGCTCCCATTCAAAGTTCTGTAACTGTCCCCGCCGCAGATTACTGGCCGAAAGTTCTGCTTCCGAAGCAATTAAACGTGCAACAAGCTGGTCAGCAGTCATTTCTAATGAAAAGAGTGCAACTGCTTTTTTGGATTCAACGGCTATATTCCTGGCCATAGAAAGCACAAAAGCTGTTTTTCCCATACCCGGGCGCGCAGCAACAATAATTAAATCGCTTCGCTGCCATCCGCCTGTGAGTTTGTCAAGGTCAACAAACCCGGAAGGAACCCCGGAAGAAACACCATCGTTTTTACGAGCATTATCAATCTGGTTCAATACTTTATGCACCAATTCAGGCATTAGCTGTGCCTTTTTCCGCAGGTTGTTTTCGCTGATGGAAAAAAGACTGCTTTCAGTTTCATCGAGCAGATCGAAAACATCGGTTGAATCCTCGAAAGATTTACGAATTGTGTCGGTTGAAATTTTTATCAGTTCACGCTGAAGGAACTTCTGTTTGAGTATACCAACGTGAAATTCAATATTGGCGGAAGAAGCTATGCGGGATGTAAGCTGTGTAATATAGAATGGTCCGCCGGCAATCTCCAGCTTGCCCATTTGCCTGAGAGCATTTGTTACTGTAAGTATATCAACAGGCTCATTATTATGGAATAAATTACTGATTGCTTCAAATATGAATTGATGTGATTCCTTGTAGAATGTTGCAGGAATTAGCATATCAATAACAGCAGCCACAGCATCCTTCTCGAGCATGAGGGCTCCTAATACGGCTTCCTCCAGGTCAATGGCCTGTGGTGGCAATTTACCATGTTCCTGAAAAGCATCGCGCACGGTTGAAGGTCTTTTTATTGCTTTTCGCGATGCCAGGGCATCAGTTCTTTCATTCTCTTCCATATGTGCCAAAATTAGCACTTTTTCAAAGTGCTTTCGCTTTGATTGTGACAATAATTTATTAACAAAATGAAATAGCAGGACCTGAGGGGTTTGCAGGGAATCAGGAAACCTGGAAACTATCTGAGCCGAGAATGGTTCAACGAAGTCAGGTATTAATTAAGTAAGTTTAAAACTAGTGACTTAGAGTCTGTTTAAAATTCAAGTTGAAATTCGATTAAGCATCAAACGGATCATGGACAGATGGATAAAAGCGATGCCAGATTCGGGTAACCTTTCATAATCTTTAGACATTCTTCGATGAAAAGAAAGTCAAGCAAAAGTTCTCTCAACAATCCAGCGTTTTGGCAAGACCTTGAACGTATGCATCTCATTTCTTTTGATTATTTCTAATGTCCAACCAAATTGCATCCGTACCCACTCAATCAATTCACCCATATACCCCCCATCGGCAAAAATCTTCTGAATACCGTTAAGATACTTACTTTTCAAAGCATACATAACTTGCCTGACACCAATACTATCATGAATATTTGCAGCATGAATCACCGTAATCATAATCAAACCAAGGGTATCAACAACTATGTGACGCTTTCTGCCTTTAATCTTTTTACCGCCATCATAGCCGATATCTCCTTCACAAAGGTTGCAAGCTTTGACGCTTTGACTGTCAACAATACCAACCGATGGTGTAGACTTTTTACCCATATTTATCCTGATTCGTTCTACAAGATTATCATGCGTTTCTTCAATCAGACCATCTCTCTTCCACTTGCGGAAATAGTAATAAACCGATTCCCAGGGAGCATATTCTTTGGGGAGCATTCGCCATTGTATTCCGCTTTTAGCAATGTAAAGCAATGCATTCATGATGCCGTGAAGAAGATATTTTCGCTTCCTCTGGTTGGGATCAACAATATTTTTTATAACTTGCCACTGGCTTTCGGTCAAATCACTTGGATAGTTTTTCATAATTGTTTGTTTTTTAGTTCATTACAAACAAAAGAAAATTATCC
>JBBQGD010000202.1:0-5767 GCA_038322655.1 Bacteroidales bacterium
GGTGTCGCCGATGCACCGGATGCGAAAGTGTAATAAATCAAATTATATATTCATCCATCACTAAAAATAAGGATATGATAAAAGTAATTAATGATCTGCCGGACAATGTTCTGGGATTTTCTGCAATCGGAAAAATTACAGGAGCGGATTACGAAGCAATTGTGATACCTGCTTTGGAAGAAAAATTAAAAATAAATAAAAAGGTCCGGATGTTATACCAATTGGGGACCGATTTTACCGGTTTTGATATGGGAGCTATGCTCGATGACGCAACGATGGGAATGAAACATTTATCGGCATGGGATCGTATCGCATTGGTTTCGGATCATGAGATGATCAATTCGTTTGCAAAATTCTTTGGTTACCTGATGACCTGCGAACTACGGATTTATAAAAATGCTGAGTTTGATCAGGCAAAGAAATGGATTTCAGAAAAATAAGCTTACCTATTACTTTGAAATTCTTGTAGAACATGGAAGGCTAAGTACATTTAAATGAGTAATAAGGGATAATAATGAAAACAAATACAAAGGTTCCGGAGCTGGAACCCAAAGCTAAGTCCAATGGGAAAGATGATTTAAAATCCTTACCCATGGCCGAATTGCAGAAAAAGCTGGAATCCACATCTGAAGGTCTCACTGAGGCAGAAGCAAAGAAAAGGCTGACCCAATATGGTCCGAATCAGATTGAGGAAAAGAAAACCAATATGTTCCTTAAATTCCTCAGCTATTTCTGGGGTCCTATACCCTGGATGATAGAGGCGGCTGTAATCCTTTCGGCTGTTGCCAGCCATTGGCCGGATTTTTTCATCATCCTTGTTCTCCTTTTGGCAAATGCCATGGTAGGGTTCTTTGAGGAACGCGAAGCAGGAAATGCCATCGAAGCCCTTAAAGCGAAGCTGGCTGTTAAAGCCCGTGTAAAGCGGGATGGAAAGTGGATCAATCCTGCTTCACGAGAGCTGGTGCCCGGCGATGTCATTCGCCTGAGGCTCGGCGACATTGTTCCGGCTGATGCACGCTTGCTCGATGGCGATTCGGTTGAAGTGGATCAGTCGGCATTAACAGGCGAATCTCTGCCAATATCACGTAAACCCGGTGAAGCCGTATACTCCGGCTCTATCATCCGGCAAGGCGAAATCGGTGCACTGGTTTATGCAACTGGCAGTAATACCTACTTTGGAAAAACAGCGCAATTGGTACAGGAGGCTCACACCGTAAGTCACTTTCAAAAGGCTGTTTTAAAAATCGGCAATTACCTTATTATACTCGCGGTAGCTTTGGTGGCAGTGATTATTGCTGTCGCCATTTTCCGTGGTGACCCGATACTAACAACCTTACAATTTGCACTGGTACTTACCGTGGCTGCGATTCCCGTTGCCATGCCCACGGTACTATCGGTAACCATGGCAGTAGGCGCGCGACTTTTGGCCAAAAAGCAGGCGATAGTCAGTAAGTTGGTTGCTATAGAAGAATTGGCTGGTGTTGACATGCTTTGCGCTGACAAGACAGGTACCCTTACTCAGAACAAGCTTACACTGGGCGATCCTTTTGGCGTAAACAATTTCCCTGCCGACCAGGTAATCCTGAACGGAGCACTCGCTTCGCGCGCAGAAAATAACGACACCATCGATCTGGCTGTTCTGGGTGGACTGAAGGACAAAGATGCCATGAAAGGCTATGACGTGGTTCATTTTCAGCCTTTCGACCCGGTTCATAAACGCACCGAAGCCACCGTCAAAGACAAAGATGGAAAGGAGTTTAAAGTTACCAAGGGTGCACCACAGGTAATTTTAGAATTATCAGATAATGCTGCTAAAATAAAACAGGCAGTCGAGAATGCTGTTGATGAATTTGCTGCACGCGGCTTTCGTTCGCTTGGCGTAGCTCGGGATGATGGTAAAGGACAATGGCAATTTGTTGGAGTATTGCCCCTTTTCGACCCCCCAAGGGAAGATGCAAAAGAAACCATTGCCACGGCTCTTGCCATGGGTGTAAAAATAAAAATGGTTACAGGCGATGCATTGGCCATTGCCAGGGAAACTGCTAAAAAGCTGGACATGGGCACGAATATCCTTGATGCTTCAAGCCTGGGCGATTCCAAAAAGAAAGAAACTACTGAGGTAGCTAAATCTATAGAGAATGCTGACGGTTTTGCTCAGGTGTTCCCCGAACATAAGTTTCACATTGTGGATGTTCTCCAAAAACGTGGACATATCGTTGGTATGACTGGCGATGGAGTGAACGATGCCCCTGCCCTGAAAAAAGCTGACTGCGGCATCGCCGTTTCGGACGCTACTGATGCAGCCCGTGCCGCTGCAGCTATAGTGCTGATGACTCCCGGCCTTTCGGTAATTATTGACGCGATCAAGGAGAGCCGGAAAATTTTCCAGCGAATGAACAGCTACGCGATTTACCGAATCGCCGAAACACTTCGGGTGCTGCTATTCATGACTCTGTCAATTCTGGTATTTAACTTTTACCCGGTTACTGCAGTAATGATTGTTATGCTGGCATTACTCAACGACGGCGCTATCCTGTCTATTGCTTATGACAACGTTAAATATAAAGATCAGCCGGAGGCCTGGAATATGCGAATGGTACTGGGAATTTCTACGGTTTTGGGTATTATCGGAGTTGTGTCGGCTTTTGGATTGTTTTACCTGGGCGAACGTGTCTTTCATATTGACCGCTCACACATACAGACATTAATGTATTTAAAATTGTCAGTAGCCGGACATCTTACCATATTCCTCACACGAACACGCGGCCCTTTCTGGTCCATCAAGCCAGCCAAAGTTTTATGGATAGCTGTTCTTGGTACCCAGATGGTGGCAACATTAATAGCAGTTTACGGATTGTTTATGACGCCATTGGGTTGGGGTTGGGCAGGCTTCGTTTGGGGATATGCGCTGATTTGGTTTCTTCTGAATGACCGATTAAAATTGTTGGCTTATAGGATATTTGATCCTGTCAAAACTAAGTCGCAATTAAATCTGACACCACAAATTGCAAACAGGGCATAGGAACTATAAGGGCAGGAAGGTCATCAAAAAGGACATGCTGAACAAGATTGGCTAAAGGCTGAAAAGGAAATTCAGAAAGATAAGCCGCATAAGTGATTAAAGGCGCCTTGGATATTTGCTAACGGAACTAGCCGAAGTGCTGGATTAGATTGCGGTTCAACTCTGCCAGCATAATTTGTATTTTTTAAAGATTGTTTGTGCCTTACCTCATTCAGACTAAATAGAACTATAAATTCCGCAATTCAATCTGGTTTTATTTCTGAATCTTCTCGATAAATGGTTCCCGCATTTCGTCAAAAAACGGAGTACTTTTTAACTCAACACATTTAGCCGCATAGAGATACAAAGCTGCCGACCAGGTTTGCCAATCCTGTCCTTTAGGCTTTCCGTCCTGAGCTTTGATCCATTCGTTAAATCCAAATTGCAATTTTGGGTCGGTGGTTAACCTGTTAATTTTGGCAAGTGCAATCAGCTTTTCCTCTGCAAGTTTGTATCTTTTGGCGGCTACCAGGGCAGCTACATAAAAGCCGCAAATAAAAGGCCATATGCCACCGTTATGATACTCTCCCTGATTGTTGAATTCTTTATACCTGGGAAGCCAGTCAGGATCTTTTTCCTGTATATAAGGGAAAAAGTTAGGAGGCAGATCAACAGCTAATTCACCTCTGTTTTTCATTACAACACATTCCTCTTCAATCCATGAAACCATTTCGTCAGCCCTTGAGGGCGAAGCTAAACCGGATAGTATTGCAATACTGTTTCCGAGTAAATCGAAACGCTCGCTGCTGTATATTTTATACGACCAAAGAGCGTAATATGGTTTGTGTTTTACAACAAGTCCCTCGTGAACGTGATGGTGATTGGGATCACTTGAAATGGTAAACCGGCTCATATCACGACGCATCTGGTCAGCTCTTTCACTTTGTCCTAGCAGTCGCAGATAACTGTATACCAGGGTATTTACAAAAAGGCCATATCCCAATACCCATTGTTCATCACGCCAATCGCTGGTAGGTTGCTGGGCAACCAGAATGCGATCCGAAGGACTCTGATATTCCATCCAGGTAAGTGCTTTATCAACTGCTTCTTTAAGAAAATCCTGTTCGCCTGTGGTTTTTCTGAAAATGGCAACTCCCATCAAAAACAAAGGAGTAGAATCGCTTGAGCCACGGTCTTCATTATTGTGAACAAGCGAAGGAATGTGACCTCTTTCAGTCTGATTTCCGGCCAGGGTTTCCAGTACTTTGCGGATGCTGTCCATAAGTTTCTGATTCCCTGAAACTGCAATTCCCAGGATAGAAAACATGAGATCACGTGTATATGGCTCGGGATATCCCCAGCCTGCTGTACGCGGAAGTCCGTGATATGGTCCATGGGCGTTGTGAAGCAATACTTCTAGAGCGGCATTCTTAGCTTCTTCAAATTCAAGATGGATTGCAGGATTCATGGTTTTTGGATTTACTTTTTACTTTTTCCGGCTTTGCTATATGCTATTGCAACAGCCTGTTTTTGTGCTTTTTCGTCTGATTCAGGGGTTGAATTTCCAATTGTTCCCTTTTTGTGATAACTGTGCAGAATCTCTTCGATGTTTTCGGAGATCACTTTTTTCGACTTACCTTTTTTGAGTGGCATCATTTTAAATTTTAGCTGATGGTTATGCTGTTAATGCCTTATTAACAATATTCGTGTATTTTTTGGCAGAATAATTCAAACTAATTTTAAAATATCGAATCATGAACAAGGAATAATGAATTTCGAAGTTATGAAACTATAAAATTAGTGCTGCTATCATCATTATTATTTATTCAATTCCATTTAGGGCTTTTTACTTCATTATTCGATATTCCATATTCGATGTTCATTATTCAAATCTTTTTTGGCTATGGCCCGATAGCTATCGGGATGTCCAGGTTAGTTTATTCCCAACCTATCGTGCATAATTTGTACAAATCGCTTTGCAACTACCCGATAATCAAAATGTTCGACTACCCGTTTCCGGCCTGCTGCACCCATTTTTTCGCGCAAAGCGGAATCAGTCATCAGTTGCATCAGATATCTGGCAATATCATCAACACTTGCACGGTAATCGACAGTCCGGGGTTGGGTAAACACAACTTTATGCTTATCCTCAAAACCTGATTCGCTACCCAGCTCCACTTCATTTACAACAATCTTCTGAGCAACTTTTGCCAGAAGTGCGGTTTCACCATCAACCATGGTATCGAGCATTCCCATTGCTTTAATGCTGATAACAGGTCTGCCGCATGCACCGGCTTCAACCTGGGGCATTCCGAAACCTTCGAGCCGCGAAGGTGCTGCATAAATATCGCAGGCTCCAATGAGGTAAGGCATAAAATTTCGCGAAATAGTATTGGTCGCATAGATCACGTTTTTCTCAATTCCCAGATGAGCGGCCATTTGAAGATCGATGAGGTTCTGAGCTTTAGTCCGTGGTTGTGGCCAAACTTTGCAGACATATTTCCAGGGAGGCGCTTTTTTGTCGATGATGGCAAGTGCCTGCATTACTTCCTGTGCCCCTTTCGAAGCTGCATCACCGCCTACAGTGAGGATCATAATTTGTTCGGGAGTAACACCCAGGGCTTTACGAACTGCAATAATTTTTGGATCGTTTTTATCATATGGTATAAAGCTATCGGTATTGCAGCCTACAGGCAATACTTCAATTTTATCACCATTAATTCCATCCCTCACATACATTTCTTTCACCCAGTTAGAGGTCACCAA
>JBBQGD010000203.1:0-5727 GCA_038322655.1 Bacteroidales bacterium
AAGCCTAGACTTTTTGGTTCTTTTGTGGCATGACAAAAGAACAAGAATAATAAAGATGCATATGAAAATTCGGGGTTAACAAGTAAATTGAATTAATACCTGAGGTTATATCTCATAGCACCTCAAAGTAAGAATTAGCCGGTGAGGAATGTCAAATTTACAAATACAAGGTTTATCTAACTATCTTGTAAATTTCCTTGCAATCATCAACAACATTAACGTTGGTATTTATCTGTAATTCAATATAATATTACATTTTCAACCAGCCATAAATAATGCGAATATGAAAACGGGTTTAAAATGAGTTTTGCCCACGCGCACCCCTTAGTACCCTTTGGGGAAAGTCCTTGCGCACAAAAGATGGAGTTTTGCATACCAAACCTAAAATAAAAAAAATGAGCATTTTACGTAAAATGCTCATTTTTTTAGTGACACTTAACAGATTATTTTTCAGGCGTATCGCTTGCTTCCGTTTTTGCCTTTTTCTTAAAAAATCCTTTCAGTAAAAAATTATGCTGAACTGCTTCAAGGTCTTCATCCAGCTTTTTGGAACTGCTTTCCAGGTTTTTAATGGTTTCTTTTAAGCGGGCGCCTGATTCCTCATCGCGAAGAAGCACACCAATTGAAGAATGAGGATTACCGGCAGCCTTTTTGAGATCAGTAACAAATGCGGAAGCCGTATCGGCCATCTGCTGTAATTGAAACACCGAAGCCTTAACTGATTTAAAAACTACGGTATCGGTTGTCAGTTCGTTAGCCAGTGTTCCTTTTTTATTCAGGTTCGCGCTGAAAGTTGCTAGTGAACCGGTGAGTTGATCGGCTTTTGCCGATGCAAGCTGAAGAGAAGCCGTAGCGGTGTTGATATGAGTATATATTTCATCGTTGGTAAGCAGTTTCCCGATTGTTCCTTCACCCTCAGCTAACTTCTTGCTTATAACTTTAAAATCGCTGGTGATCGCAAGTATATTTTTATTGTTTTCCTGTAAGGTATTGATCATATCCTCCGAAGTAAAAGTCTTTTCAACGCCTAAGTAATCTCCTTCCTCCACCTGGCCCGAACTTAATGTGCCACCGTAAATAACCAGGATTTTATTCCCGATAATTCCATCGCTGCTTAATTTAACTTTTGAATCTTTGCGGATATATTTCTGAGCTTTTACTTCAATCTTCATTGTTACTTCCACCTGGGAAGTTCCATGAAAATTCAAACTGCTTACGGTTCCTATTTTTAGACCTGAAAACCAGACGTTATTCCCTTTTTGCAAGCCACCCACATCATCAAAAAGTGAATTTACTTCCATTTTGGTTTTAAAAGTTTCGTGCAGGTTACCCACCATAAGGATTCCCCCGATAAAAAGCAATATGCCTATGATGACAAAAAGGCCTACTATTACTGCGCGTCTGTTTGATGATTCATTCATGATATATGGTTGTGTTTTAGAAGATTGTGGTTAATTAATTTTTAAGTGCATAGTGCTCAGTGCTTAGTGCTAAGGAATGACTGCATAGTAAAATTGATTTAAAAAACATACTTATGCCAAATCCAAATTGCAGACAACCAAGCACTATGCACCATGCCCTGTGCACTGCTATTTTGTAATTTCTGACCTACATTGTTCTAAATCTGAAGCTAACCTATTGTATAAAATTGTAATTAAAGAAAGCTTTTATCTGCTCGTCGTCGCTATCGAATACGTCCTCAAATTTTCCGACTTTTAAAAATTTTCCATTGAGTAACATGGCTGTCCGGTTGCCTGTATTTTTAGCGCATGTGAGGTCGTGGGTTATAATAACTGAACTGGTGTTGTATTTCTGCTGAACCTCGTTGATAAGTTCAATGATTTCGGAACTTGTCACCGGATCAAGTCCCGATGTGGGTTCATCGTACAGCATGATTTCGGGTTTAAGAATCAGGGTTCGAGCAATTCCTATTCGCTTACGCTGACCTCCCGAAAGGTCCGATGGCAACTGGTTTAACTTATCCTTTAATCCTACAGCTTCCAGCACTTCTTCAACAGCATCATTAATTTCCTGTTTACTCAGATTTTTCCTGTTCATTGTCAAAGGGAAGGCAAGATTTTGATATACATTCATACTGTCGTATAATGCGCTGCTCTGAAACGAAAATCCGATACGTAACCGTAATGCATCCAATTCCCTGCGTTCAAGTTTATCCACATGTTCGCCCAGCACCAGCACTTCACCCTTATCAGGCTTTAGCAATCCTACAATTATTTTTATCAGCACGGATTTTCCTGTACCTGATTTACCGAGAACGGCTACATTTTCGCCTTTAAAAAGATCAAAATCAATCCCTTTTAATACATGCAGCTCACCAAACGATTTGAATAATCCGTTGATCGAGATTACCTTAACGTCTTTATTTATTGTATGTTGTTCCCGTTCTTCCATAGTATTAAAAATATCGGATCCAGTTGGCAACCTGTACAATTATAAGTTCTTCAATAAATATCAGGAACATAGATAATACTACGGCCTGGTTTGCTGCTTTACCTACGCCACGGGTTCCCTGTGTGGCATTAAATCCTTTATAAGCCCCTACTATACCAATCGTAAATCCGTAAACAAGTGCTTTAAGTACAGATGTGAAAATATCGAGGAAACTGATGGTTGAAAAAGCGCTTTGATAAAAACTGATTAAACTGCTGGCTTCCTCGGAGTGTACATTCAGGTAAGAACCATACAGTCCTACAAAACTGCAAAACAATGATAGTATTGGTATTGTGATAGTGGTAGCAAGTACACGCGTAACTACAAGGTACTTAAAAGGATTGATTGCCGATACTTCCATGGCATCTATCTGTTCAGTAACTTTCATGGAGCCAAGTTCGGCGCCGATACTTGACCCGACTTTGCCGGCACAAATAAGCGCTGTTACCAATGGACCCAATGCTCTTACTATTGCAATACCTATTAAAGAAGGAAGCCAGGATGTAGCTCCGAAATCCTCCAGCGAAGGGCGTGATTGTTTTGTAAAAACCACACCTACAATAAAACCGGTAAGGGTGATAAGCGGTAATGATTTCAAGCCTACTTCGAAGCTCTGGTTAATTACTTCGCGAAGGTGAAAAGGCCTTTTGAATGCTTCTTTAAAGAACAAGGCAGTAAAACTGTAAGCACTTTGAACACCTTCAAAATACTGATCAATTCCTTTTGAAAACAAGTATTTTCTTTTCGTAAAAATTGCCATTTAGAATCCAGGTATTGAAAAAGTGACTTACTATGATGAAACCAAAATTGTCTGAAATTATTTAACTGCTTTTAATTGAACTGTTACCAGATTTCCTGTTATTTCAAGGAAATATTACCTGAAAATTACAGTACAAAGGTGAAAACATCTGAATGCAAATTTGTTACAAAACTATCACAATAATTTATATAATTCACACATTGGTGTGAATACGCATTTCAAATGAGTATACTTGTCACTGATGGCATATTCATTTGTAGTATAAACTGATTTCGGCGAATCAATGGTTGATTTCAACTATTGTGGTTGAGTCAGTTAAGCCTTTCAAGGGTTATAAACCCTTGAAGGGTTTGCCTGGCAACTAATAAATTACAATTTCAACCCTTGATTCGCATGATTCCTGATACTCATATTATCCATTTACTTTCTTTCGTTCCTTCTTAAAAAGGTTCCTTGGAGCCCTGTCATTTAATTCATTCATTTTCATATAAGCTTTCATCAGATCATCAGGGAATTCGCCCTTGTACTGCATTTTATAAAACGAAAAACCATTGTAAGGAATCACGTTTTGGTCAGCAGAAATTTTTACGCGTTTCTCTACACCACTATCCTTGAAGTATGCAAGGAAAGCGGCTTCCCTTTCCTTATTCAGCTGATTGTATTTATATTCAACAATTTTCCCAAGCAGCCTTGTACATTTATCCTGAATGGTGAACAGCATTGAATCAGCTGTTTGCCTGTTTAAATAGCTGACAAATTCTTTATCTTTAATCGACATTTTTTCAACCGTTTCCTCATCTTCCCGGCTAAAATCCATATCGTTTTTACTTTTCATATTCATGAGATATTTTTTCTTCGCCTCATAAATAAGGATATATTCTTTCTCCTTATCGGAATATAGTTGCGGTGAAACCGCAATGGTTGCGTCCGGATTTTTAACCAGGAAGTCAGCCATTCGTTTAATAAACCTTTCCTGCTGTTCAGTAAGTGAACTACTCCGCATTTCCCATTTCAGACTTAGCGATTTTTCAATCTCGGTTTCTGTACTTTTAACTTCCATCCTGTAGGGCGTTGTTACAGGTTTAACGAAAATATTACCCAGTATATCCACAATTACATCACTCAAATGAAATTTTGGACTCTTCAAATCACCGCTTATCGGAACTTTGTAATCGATTACATTGCCGCGTTCACGAACAAAAGCCATTAAAAGGCGCATTGGAAGATGGGTAATACCTTTGGTTTTTTGCCTTTTTGTTAGCCTGGGATCAAGTATCACAAGGTGATTATCACTTTTAATAATTCCATTTCTGACATGCCAGGTGCCGTTTATTGATACTGTTCCCCGATCCAGGGGGAAAGAGGTATATTCAATAAAATAAGGGTTGAACATTGCCGCCGGCAGTTTCTCAAGCGTATAATTCAGATCAAAATCAGAACTGTCCTTAGGGTTTATGCTGAGTGCAACATTTGCATTTCCATATGGTTGAATATCTGATTTAAAGGTAACTTCTACCCTTTTTTGATTTTTATTTATGGAATCAGCCAGCACATAGAGTGGGTTTAGATGAATGGAGAATTTTTCGCTTAACGAATAATCATTGTACTCCAGGTCACCGCTGTATATGGCCAGCCGGTTAAGTTTGTAATTGCTACTGAAGAAATTCTGCGACAATCGTTTTATATAATTACCAATTTCGAGAACAAGATTAAATTTAGCTCCCGGCGATTGGGCAACCGCAGCTTTAGATTCTTCCGAAACAAACATCCGCGTAAGGTTATCCAGGTAATCGTAGCGCTCATATTTGAAATAGGGATTGTTGAGAGAAACTGAATCAAAAAGGTATTTGTGATTATTCGGACTAAGCTCGAATATGGCTAAAGCCAGTTTATGAAAGGAAGCAAAATCTTCGCCAGGTTTTTCGCCGGTATGAAAATCATTAATTGCAAAAAGTCCTCTGAAATTTACATTTTCAGCAGTTTTGAGACTACCTTTAACTTTCAGGTCTGCATCAATGTTACCTTTGAAATATCCAAAGTTGGTCAGCTCCCTTAGGTATTGATCCAGGATTTCAAGTTCGAATTTTTGAGCTACTACGGCCAGGCGGTAATCCAGACTTTTAGTATTGACAGTAAAATCACCATTCATACCACCTCCGCCAATACCTGATAAAAATGAAAATTTTGCTGCTATAGTATCCGCATCCCAATGGATGCCTGTACTTTCGATATTTACATTTTTAATAAAATAATTAATCGGGGTTACTCTTTCACGGTAATAGATTTCACCGTTAACTATTTTAAGCCTGAGAATGCTAAAGTGAATCGGTGCTTTAGCTTTGATAGCATCAACTTTCGGAGTGAACTTTTTAATCAGGTCATCAAAATTTAAATTTTTATCAATCTGAATTATAATCCACCTCGGAGTATTTAATGTCAGCTCACTGATTTCATAGTTTTTGGAAAAGAGCTGCCACATTTTAAAATTTGCACTTACACCTTTTGCTGAAAGGAAA
>JBBQGD010000204.1:0-5673 GCA_038322655.1 Bacteroidales bacterium
GCAAATATTGATTTGAAATATTTGTCGTATTTTTCTATCAAATATTTGTTATATTTGCTGAGAAGAAAATCAAAATCCACGTATCCCAAAATTGTGGATCATCACTCGTTAGTTAATTGCAACTAAATAGAAACGAGGCAACTAAAAATTAAACACTTTTTTATATTATTCAAGATGAAAGCTGAAAAGTTGAAAATCTATCATAACGAGCAATTCAGGGAAATTGAACTAAATCCTCCTACGAAACTGCGTTATGCGATCTCGAACAATGGAAGGATGGTAAGTTTTACACACGAAATACAATCAGGGAGATTACTGAAAGGTGGAATGCTTGATGGGTATAAAATATTTCGTTTCAATGTTTACGTTGATGGGAAAACCATCAACTCACAACTTTTTTATTATAAACTTGTGGCTAAGTACTTTATCCCCAAAACTAACGAAAACCAGGAGCATGTAATTCACCTGGACTACTGCCGTTCCAACGATCATACACAAAACCTGAAATGGGTTACCTCACCCGAACGATTGGAACATATCAGGAAAAGCCCTTTTGTTATTGAGGCGAGGAGGAAATTTATTGAATTTAACCCAAATGGCAAAGGGGCAAAACTCACTGAAACCCGGGTTATGATGATAAAAAAGCTACTTGCAAATCCAAACAGGAAAACCCGCTTAAAAATGATAGCCAGGCAATTTGGCGTCAGCGAAATGCAGATATACCGTATTAAAAGGGGTGAAAACTGGGGATATGTAAAAGTTTGAAAATGTGATATGTTTTGCTTAAATCAATAAGGAATCTTATCTACGTTCTCAATCCATTTGTCAAACACTTCATTGGCTTCTTTCCGAAGCAGCTGGGTAGGCTTTAATATCCGCTTTTCAGCGGGTAATGCCAGTTCAGTATAAAATAATTCATCATCAAATCCCGCCCTCGAAGCATCGTTCCGGTCAGCCGCATAATAAAGCTTATCAATCCTTGACCACATAATAGCACCCAGGCACATTGGACAAGGCTCACAACTGGCATATATCTCACAGCCTGTCAGATCAAACGTATCCAGGGCTTTACAAGCTTCACGAATAGCAACCACTTCAGCATGAGCGGTCGGGTCATTGGTGGAGGTTACCCGATTTCCGACAGCTGCTATAATTTCACCATTTCGAACCACCACAGCGCCAAAAGGCCCTCCTTGTCCTGTAATAATATTTTCTTCGGCCTTTTTAATGGCTTCGAGCATGTATTTATTCTTATTCTCAGTTGACATTAGTTGTAATAGTATAATTTATAAAAAGTTCCAGATTCCAGGTTCCAAATTCACATTCCTTATTCTCTTTTCTCCCACGATCCGGTATTATCCTCAATCAGCAATGCTTTTTCAAGAATCTGTATATATTGACGTCTCGGTATCATTTCACCACCAAGACTTTCGAGATGATTGGTATATACCTGGGCATCAATAATATGAAATCCCCAAATGTTTAATTTCTCAACCAGGTGGTATAATGCAACTTTTGAAGCATTGGTTACATGATGAAACATCGACTCTCCAAAAAAGGTTTTTCCCAATGCAACACCATATAATCCTCCAACCAGTTCGCCGTCAAGCCAGGCTTCGGCCGAATGTGCATATCCATCCTCGTGCAGGCGGATATAAGCGTTTTTCATTTCACGGGTGATCCAGGTTCCATTTTCACCTTTACGAGGCGTTTTAGCACAGTTTTTAATTACACTCACGAAAGCTTTATCAATGGTTACTGTAAATTGCTTTTTCCTGATGCTTTGTTTCAGACTATGCGAAATAATCATTTTATCAGGAAAAAGTATCATACGCGGATCGGGAGTCCACCATAAAATTGGCATTCCGTCTTCGTACCATGGAAAGATTCCTTTTGAATAGGCAAGTTTTAATCTCTCAATACTCAAATCACCGCCAATAGCTAATAAACCGGATTCATCGGCTTCATCGATGTCGGGGAATTCAAGTGTATGACGCGAAATTTCAACAGGCATGTTTACTTATTAATTATGCAAATATAGCTCACTAAAATGTTTTTTACCAGAAGTAAAAATTTAAGGGCTAGTCTTCTTCAAGAGCCTTAGTAATTACCTGGCAAGCTTCTTTGATCTGTTCCTCAGTGATGATCAGCGGGGGAGCAATACGTATCGATGAATCATTAAACAGAAACCAATCCAGAATTACACCTTTCTCAATGCAACGGTCGATTACTCTTTTCACATGAGTGTAATTATCTAATTGTAATGCTATCATTAACCCTGCTGACCTGATCTCGCTTATACCTTTGCTATTACTGAGAAGTTGGACAATAAGTTTATTTTTATCTTCAATACTTTCAATAAGTTTTTCATTCAGTATAACTTCAATATTTGCCAATGCAGCTGCACAACTTACGGGATGGCCACCAAATGTAGTAATGTGCCCCAATACCGGGTTGAAAGTAAGTGTATGCATAATTTCGTGAGAGGAAATAAATGCACCGATTGGCATGCCACCGCCCAGTCCTTTAGCCAGCAGAAGTATATCGGGTATAACATTGTGTTTTTCAAAAGCAAACATGGAACCGGTACGCCCCATTCCTGTCTGAATTTCATCAAATATAAGCAGGGCACCTGTTTCATTACACTTATCTCTCAATTCTGTTAGAAACTCTGATGTTGCAACCATAATTCCGGCTTCGCCTTGAACTGGTTCCACTATTACGCAAGCAGTTTCGGAAGTGATTACTTTTAATGCTTCCGTTGAATTAAATTCAATATGCTCAATTTCAGGTAACAGCGGTCCGAAGGGTGTCCGGTAACTTTCGTCACCAATTATACTCAGTGAGCCGTGTGTGCTGCCATGATAAGCATGATTAAAAGCGACAATTTTCTTTCTTCCTGTATATCTTTTGGCTAATTTCAAAGCACCTTCAACTGCCTCGCTTCCGGAGTTTACAAAGTAACAGTTGTTAAGTTTTTCAGGGAGCAGATCTGCCAAAGCGCCGGCAAGTTGTACCTGGGGTGATTGAATATATTCGCCGTAAACCATAAGGTGAAGATACTTATCAGTCTGATCTTTAATGGCTTTCACCACAGCGGGATGCCTGTGCCCTGTATTGCTTACTGAAATGCCGGAAATCATATCTAAATATTTTTTACCGGTATTATCAAAAAGATATACACCTTCAGCTTTAGTAATTTCAAGAGCAAGAGGTGAATCGCTGGTTTGAGCGAGATTGTTTAAAAAAAGTTGTCGGTTTGTCAACATTTATATACGAATTTTGCCCGTCAAAAGTACAATTTAATGATGTGAATTCATTTTTAGTTTGCTTCTGTGTCGAAATTTATGTATTATTGTAATGGAATTGATTGAATGAAGGATAAAGTTGTAGTTAATACTGGTTGTTCTTTGGTAGGTGTAATTTCAAATAGTGGATACTTGTTATGCCTGGAAGGAGTGGCTCTGTAGCTTCTAAGTTTGCAGTAAGGGATTTCTTGATACCGTCAGGATTGAAAACCGGAAGACCGGGCTTCATGTATTAATTGTTGCTCCTGATTTCACAACTTCTAATATACGAAGGATAGCTTTGCTGGCTGACGGTTCTTTGCAAGGTGAAACTCCCCGTGATGAAGAACATATGATGTTGGCCGAAGAAGTTGCTGCTCACATATACAGTGCCGTGGTAAGTAGGAAACGAAATCTTGTTCTTACTTTCTGCCAAGGCAAATTAACAGTTCTAGTCGGGAAAATATTTCCGCGATTAGTTGATAAACAGGTATATAAAACATTTGCAGAAGAACCTGATTCCCCTTTGGAATAAGAATTTTATCTTTTGCAATTTTAAACAAATTTAGGATACAATAGTTTTCTTCTCATTTTAAACTGCAGATTTCTAATTTGGTTTGCATCAAAAAGATAAATCGATATCTAATCAAAAAGATATAAAAATGGATATTCAAATAGTACTTAAAAAAGGATTGGGTGATATCCATTTTGGATGTACTCCTGAAGTTATCAGAGCCATATTGGGTGAGCCTGAAGATGTTGAAGAACTTGAAAATGTAATTGATGGCACTGTTGAAAGTGTCGTGTGGAATTACCCGGAGGCGGGTTTAAATTTCTTTTTCGATGCAGCTAATGGCGAGCCGGTGCTGAGCACAATCGAATCTGATAACCTTGAAACCATCATGTTCAATTCCAAAATATTTAATATCACCAGGGATAAACTGGTAGGATTGATGATGGAAAACGGGTATAAGGATATTGATGAAGATGAAGAAACCTGGGGTGAATATCGTGTTACTTTTGAGGATGCACAAATTGATTTTTATTTTGCCGATCAGGAACTTACGCTGGTTAGCTGGAGTCATCGTTAATAAAAAGAAAGTAGTTGAAGCCTGTTTTTAAACCTAATAACACTGACAGGCTTTAAATTGGGGAAAGTTCATACTTTCTTCTTATACAACGGATGATGATCCATGATATTCTCCCGTAAATATGCTCTGTCAAGATGCGTATAAATTTCAGTGGTTGTGATACTTGCATGTCCCAGCATTTCCTGTACGGCACGGAGATCAGCGCCTCCTTCAACCAGGTGAGTTGCAAATGAATGGCGCAAAGTATGCGGCCCGATAGTTTTTTGGATACCCGCAATCAGTTCCAAGCCCTTGATAATCATAAAAATCATTTCCCGGCTAAGTTTGGAGCCACGTCGATTAAGAAAAAGGAAATCTTCATGTCCTTTTTTAATAGTGATATGACTCCTGATTTCGTGGAGGTATAGATTAATCTGTTGTAATGCTTTGCCGCTGAATGGTACTAAACGCTCTTTATCTCCTTTGCCGGTAATACGTATAAAACCTTCATTGAAATAAATACAACTGATTTTCAGATTTATAAGTTCCGAAACACGCAAACCGCAACCATACAAGGTTTCGATCATGGCCTTGTTACGTTCGCCTTCTGGTTTTGATAAATCGATGGCAGCTATAAGTTTTTCAATCTCGTTAACGGTAAGAAATTCAGGCAGTTTCCTTCCTGTGCGCGGCATATCAAGCAATTGAGTAGGATCCTCGCTGATCAGGTTTTCGAGCAGCAGGTATTTGTAAAAAGCCCTTATCCCTGAAATAATACGCATCTGCGAACGGGCATTCAGTGAAGTCTGGTTTAACCATTTTAGGAAATCCTGTAGATGGTTCAGGGTGATTTCCGAAGGTTGGACAGCAATATTGTACTCTTCAAGGTAAGTTGTAAGTTTTTCGATATCATGATTGTACGCATCAACCGAATGCTTCGAAAGCGATTTTTCGAGCCTCAGGAAAGCATCAAACCCACGGCGGTACGATTCCCATATCATACAGGCAAAGATAAACTATTGAGAGACAAATTTGCCATTGAAAGCATAGTGGTTTATATTTGCAAACGATAAGCTGAAAAGCTGTGAATGATCCGCAAAAATAAATTTCAGGCTATTGTTGGTTATTTCATATAATATCTATACTTTTGCACCCCTGTAATAAAAATGATTTAAACCAATGGCTAAGAAGAGCAAAGAAGCACGGGTACAGATAATTCTGGAGTGCACAGAGCATAAAACAAGCGGAATGCCCGGTACATCGCGCTATGTAAGCGTTAAGAACAAGAAAAATACGCCTGAGCGTCTTGAACTTAA
>JBBQGD010000205.1:0-5654 GCA_038322655.1 Bacteroidales bacterium
ATTCGGGTTTATTCAAACGGTTCGGGAAGTTTAAACGGCATGCATATACAGAACAACGACTTATATCTAAATGGCAATAGCAATACTATAAGGTATGTAAATATTACGCCAACAAATACAACTACTTCGGGCAATATATCATCTAATTCCAAATTTACATCTACAACAGATTTCAATCTTCAGGCTGGATCACCCTGTATAGATGCCGGAATTGACTTAGGGTTACCCTATAACGGCACATTACCTGATATTGGCGCATTTGAGTCTGCAATCGGGGGAGTTCAAAAACCTATTCTCAACCAATCACCGGTTATCCAGAATCTAGCTTTTCAATTGAATGAAAACAGTCCAAACGGAACTGCAGTTGGAACTGTCAAAGCCTCTGATCCTGATGCAGGTCAAATACTGTCGTATTCCATTGTTTCCGGTAATACAAGCGGTGCATTTGAAGTCAATGCTTCAACCGGTATTTTGACTGTAGCCAATGCTTCTGCACTAAGCTTTAATACTAATTCTTCTTTCGCAATCATTTTAAAAGCCCAGGATAATGGGAGTCCTTCACTGAGCGGCCAAGCCACAATATCAATCAATTTAATAAGTAAAAGTACAACAACGGCCAATAAAGCTCCTGTTATAAAGAGTCAATCATTCAGTATAAGCAGAAATGTTTCAAACAAAACTGTGATAGGAACTTTGAATGCTTCTGACCCTAATGCAGGCCAGAAATTGACTTATTCTATTGTTTCAGGTAACACCAGTAATTTATTTGCTGTCAATACTTCAACCGGTGCTTTATCTGTTGCCAATTCTTCCGTACTAAGCAGTATATCGAATCCTTCTATCAATATTCTTGTTAAGGTCCAGGATAATGGGACTCCTTCTCTTAGCAGCCAATCAATAATAATAATCAATGTAATAAATAATAATACAAATGCAAATACGGCACATATCATCAGAAGTCAATCTTACAGCATAAGCAGTTTTGATTCAAAAGGGAACAGAATTAAAAGTTGGGGAGTAAATGAAAAAAATTGAGTTCTTTTGTAAAAAGGAATTGCCATCGAATCTATAGACTCAACATTGTTAGAACATCTATTTCCGGAAGAGTTATCTAACTTCATTAAGATATCTCATTATGAGATCCTCTGTAGTCTGGAAACGAAAGAGCAATACTGTTGATAGAATTTGAAGAAAAGAATGAATTGCCCCCAGGTTATTCATCCAAGGAATATGAATCCAAAGGTTTTCTGGAGAGCAAACTCATTCGTAAGCCTATGGCGAACAGCATCTTGATGCTGTTCGCCATAGGCTTACGTTGAAGTTAACAATTAATTCAGAGGAACAAATTCTGATTCTTTCTGTAACTTTTGCTTTCTGTTAATAAATCCTCTTGCTTATAGCATATTACTGCAAGCTATTCGTCATACTTTTTCCTGCGTTATTCCGTTATTGAAACTTTTTTGTTCACATTGTAAAACTTGCGCATCCCATAAACCGATGCAAGGACAACCAGCAAAACTGTTCCACTACCAATGGGAGCTCCGGCCCCGATGCGGCCTCCATCTATAGCTGTACCGCCGGATGATTGGCCTGGGTGAGGTTGGGCCTGAACAAAGAATCCAACTAATACAAACACCGCAATGAGCGCTATAACTTTTACTGTCTTTTTCATGATGTTGTAAGTTTTCTTAGTTTACAAATACTTTTCCGCTTGTAACTCCTTTCCCGGTGATCACTTTTACCAGCAAGTTGCCGGTGTAGTTGCCCACATTTATCTTATAGGAAGGACTTCCGGTAAGTATAGCGCTGCTGAGCAACCGCCCTGTGATGTCATATATCTGTATCTTGCCTTTCAGTGCTTTCGGATTGCTGATATATACCATTTGCTTGTAACTGTATATGCCGACAATGCTTGCAGTATTTTCGCTTATACCAGTGTAAGCATTGAAGTGCAGGTTAAAGCGGTGTTCCACATCGCCGGGCACTGCGCTAAAACTATACATGGGATTCACACGCAGATCCAGGATGGTGTTTGTTTTCAGATCTTCCAGCAGCACTGGAGTGGAGGAGCCAAAACTTTCAATTCCGTTTACTGTAAGAGTATATATGTTTTCGGCACCAGCCTTAAAGCCCAAGGATACATCGGAGTTGGTCTCTATTGAAGGAAGTGAGTTTACCGCGAGTATATTATCCTGGATGATGGAATATAACTGCGGCGCTTCTGCTATGCCCAATAGCTTGTAAGCATCATAATCGCTATCGAAACCTGAGGTAGAAGCAGGATTGAAAGCCACGATGGCCTTATCTTTATATCCATTTCCACTTATGTTTAGATTAAGCACATTGTCGACTGTTTCAGCGTTTTTATAGAATGAATTGAAGTGTATGCGAGCTTGTTGAGGAATAGTAAATGAGGCGTCGTTTGTGTTTGCTTTTATAAAGAAGCCTTGCATGGCAGGTATAATATTATTGGGCAATGTGCCATAATTTTCATGCGTTGGCGCGCATAAATACTGACTGCCATCCCACACATATACATAGCCATCGATGCCTGAAGCTTGCCAGGGGCCCATTTCAAGACTTACAGCTGATGGATAAGGATTGCCGGTTAAATGCCAGCCTGGGCCATATCCTGTAGCAGATGGTGTGTAACTGAAGCCCGAAAAGGTCTGATTCCCGGTGTTAAGCGTGCCAGTAAAAGCCAATGTTTGCATACCTGATGCGAAATTTATGGCATAACCAGTTTTGGCATTAACTGTATTCACATCAACCAGACGATTCCATTCACCGGCTGGTTCGACATATTCGTCGACAAACGCGCCGTTAAAAAGCGGTGATGCCACGAAGTCATTAGTGGTTGGCAAGCAGAACAGGTGCCAGTTGGATCCTGATGAAAAAGCGCACTCAACAGTGGCAGCAACACCAGGATTATTTTCTATAAGTGATCCAAATGATTTCACAACCAGCCCCGCAGGTCCGGCATTATTGGTAAGAATGCCGTTAACCGTTAACGCGTTCCCCTGGTTTATGGTTAGTGTTGCTCCTGCTTCAATCGTAAGATTGTTACAGAACGTAGGTGGACCAAAATTCTCAAGTATAAAAGGAAAAGTTTTGTTTGTGACATCAGGAATAACAACATCATCTACGGCTGCCGGAACTGTATTTGGAGTCCAGTTGTCTGTATTATTCCAGTTATTGTCTATAGAGCCTGTCCAGGTCATCAGTGCCGGGGCTTTAAAATGTAAGTCATCAATTTTTAAATCAGACCCGATAAGCGAAAGCTCGTTTCCACTGGATGAGGATATCTGAATATTCATCATATCCGGAGTTTGTCCTAAAATAAAAGGAACCTCCATATATTTATAATTATTTGATGAAGAAAGAGTTATGCCTGTATTCCAAAAATAATTTCCATCTTTTTTAAAACTGAGATTTACCTGAGCGTTGTCGCTTCCGGAAGGAGTATATTTATAGCTAAACGCCAAAGTACCAGACAGGCTCGTATAAGGAATACCGCCAACATTGTTTCCTGAATTATCATTGTATCCAGTTGTAACTTGTCCTGCCTGTGCCTGGGGGTTACCATTATTATCTGTGCCTGAATGAGTTACTAATTCCAGTGCAAAAATTCCGGTTAAAGCATCAGCAGTCCGGTGTATCCCATTGTCCCCATTATTCCCACCACCAGTAGAATACCAATCAGCAAGAGTTAAAGGTGTCTGGACTTCGGTCCACGATTCAAAACCACCATTCAGTAATTCCGGTTGACTAGCTACTCCAGTAAAAGATATATCGTCCAAAAATAATTCACTTCCCTCAGGGCCACCACCATTGGAAAGATTACTTGATGTTGCGGCAAATATGACTGTTGCGGGAGTGCCGGTAAGCGCCGGGATTTCAAAAGAGAAATAGGTATATGTACCATGTACTCCACCAACATTAAACTGGTACGTTCCAATATCGTGCTTATCTGCATCCCTGAAAGCAACTATTATGGTACCCTGATCACCAGTAGCGACATTGTATTTGTAATACCCCTGAATGCTGGTCGGGGTTTCGGTATAGGGTATTCCTCCTGTCCAGGTTGTAGGGTTGATGTCGCTAACCGGATCTGAATTTAAAAAATATCCCATTATTCCTTTTGAGGTAGCTGTAGTCAGCCTAACAGCATAAAGGCCGGCATAGGAATCTGCTGTTTTAACTACATTAAAAACGCCCGCCTGTCCAAAGGCTTCAGAATTTGATGTAAGAGGATAGTTTGTGGGATTTTCATAGGTACTAGAAGTCCAGTTTTCAAAACTTCCGTTGGGAATAGTTTGTCCGATTGATGTAACAGAAATGTACACGAACAACAGCACGAGAAGATTTTTATTCATTTTGATTCATTTTAGTTGTTTATAGTTTTGACCTGGTAATAGTTAAGTCAGATAATTCAGCAATAAATCAAATTCCGAAAATGGAACCACGAAATTTAAGCATTTATTTTTGAAAAATAATCTGTTTATAAATAATACATGTAAAAAATCTGCATAATTATTTTTTACAATTTTAGTTTTGATGTAACGCCCTGATATTGTGTTAAATCAGTGAGACTAAAATTTCAGGAACGATAGTGAACTGAAATTATTTAGTCGAACTGATTCTGAGTGAAGTCGAGGGATCTCTTAGGTCTTATTCCTCATCCCTTTGGCGAAATTGAAAAGAAATCCTTTGCTAATATCTCGTCCGCTTGCGGCAAGGTAGTTCATTGCTATTATACAAACCTTGCATCCTATATTGAACAAGGCGGTTCAGGGCTGTATTTCATTTTGATGTGCTGAAAAGGTTAAGACATCATCGAATATATCATTTTAATAGAATTCATAAGAGGTCCAAGTTTTAATTCGAAAATTGATTTAATGTTTATCTCTTCGTACTTTTCCATTGATAGAAATGTACCAAAAGATCAAGGCCTTATAACAATGCTGGCGTTTCTAAGCCAGAGGTATCTCCTCGCAATACAAGGCATGAGAGATTAGTATAACTCCTGGAGGTTGTCGTTGCTGTGTATTGCTACTCACATACCATTCGCACGCACCTCCGGCTAAGAACCGCAGGCGCATTTTATAAGGCCGGTCCCTGCTTAGAGAGCTTCCTCTTATGGCAACATAGCGGAACAAAGATTTGGCTTTTCAGGGTGATTTTCAGAGCGTAGGGACCGGTGTGTAATAGTGTTTGGTGACAAAACAATAAGAGCTGTATATCATTGATATACAGCTCCTTGTCCCTTTATGTGGTGGTGTCGACTGGAATTGAACCAGTGACACACGGATTTTCAGTCCGTTGCTCTACCAACTGAGCTACGACACCGTTTTGATAGGGATTGCAAAAGTAGTATTATTTTTTAAAATCCTACTGTTTTGGCAAAGATTTTTTTATGAAAGTGAAATAATTATAGATTTTACAAAAAACTATGCAAAAAAAACTCTGCTTTCGTTTGGGAGTTAAAAAAACTCCCTATATTTGCAGCCCATTAAGAAATTTATAATCAATTCATTAAAACATTTTGAAAAATGACTAAAGCAGAAATCGTTGCTGAAATAGCCAGTAAAACAAACATTGAGAAAGTTGCTGTACAGCAGACCGTAGAATCATTCATGGATGCTATTAAAAAA
>JBBQGD010000206.1:0-5638 GCA_038322655.1 Bacteroidales bacterium
CAAAAGTATTGTAAAACTCGAACAGCGTATTGTTTTCTATCCTTCAAAGAAAGAGGTTTCAATAAGCAATATCGATTATTACAGATCAGAGATAAAAACTGCGGCAGAGGCTGTGGCTTTCAATTCAACGTTCAAGTTCAGGCCAATGATATCAGTTAATGTATCCTTTAATAACAACAGGTAACAGAGGAGGTAAGGTAAAAGCTTTGTGCTTGTATTACAGATGGTCAATGGTCTCATAAACTTTACTTCATTTAAAAAAATCCCCATTAAAGAAATTAATTGTGGATAGATGTACCATAATCCTTACATATCAGTAAATTTGGGGCTTTTACTTTTGAATCTTTAAATGAGCAAAGCAAATCAGGGTTACCTTTACGCCTTAATCGCTACTATTTGCGGTTCATTGGTTTACCTTTTCAGTAAAGCCGCTCTTAACGAAGTCAGTCTGCCCCAGTTTGGATTCTGGTGGTTTCTTACGGCCATTTTGTGGAACAGTATGATGGCGGCTCATCCAAGAGGTGGCTTCAGGATAAAGTCATTTACCAGGCGGGATTACCAGACATTATTGTATATAGGGTTGATTGAAATTGTAGCAACTTCCTCTTTTTATGCGGCTATTGCGGTTTCGCCAAACCCGGCCATACCTTCATTTCTGCGAAACCTTGAGTATCTTTTTGTTACCGTATTCGGATTTGTATTGTTAGGTGAGCGGTTCGGAAAAGTTGCATTGGCGGGTGCTATTCTCACACTTTCGGGAGCATTCATCATCAGTTTACGGACTACTTCTGCCGACAGCTTTTTTACTCCGGCTGCTGGTCTTATGTTGCTCTCCACATCGTTTTATGCAGTGCGTACCATAACTGCTAAAAAGCATATTCGTGAAATCAGCCCCGTGGTGCTGGCAATTAACAGGGCGATTTTTCTGGTTTCATTTGCGCTCGTCTTTATGATAGCTGAAAGACATACATTTACAATCCCCACACATGCTTTCTTATATATTTTGGCGGGTTCTTTTGTAGGTCCTTTCCTGACTTCCATATTTCAATATTCAGCCCTTAAATATATTGAAGCTTCAAGGGCAGCGATTGTTCAAAGTACTACCGGGTTGTTTGTGTTGGTTGGGGCCTTTTTGATATTCAGTAAACTTCCAACTCCGGTTCAGATTGCCGGCGGCATTGCCTCTATGGCAGGTGTCGTACTAATGATTCGAAAAAGCGTTAAGTAAGGACTCTCCGTGCAAACATCATTCACTTGCATGCCTGTAATTAAAGAACATAATTCAGGATGCCGGCAAAGAATTTCCGATTTCAGTAAATAGTCTCATCAGTATGTCGCTTCTTCCAAAGGGTGAGCTTTCAAAAGTAAAACTGAAGACCTTTTAAAATCGAGATACCGGCTTTAACTGATTTATTCTTTATCTTGTGGTCCTGTTTACTCTTAAAAAACTCGACTTAATGCTTTTGAATATCTCTTTTCATTTTGATTATTTCCCGTTGCTGGTGGTGGCAGCTATTGCATGGGGAACTCCTATTATTTTATCTGTATTAAAATTGACCAAGGTTCCATCCGTCATTGTTGAAATCATCCTGGGATATTTTATCGGTAAATTTTTGCTGGGATCAATTGATAATGAGAGTTTCAGAATATTGGAATTTTTTGCACTCACAGGATTTATTTTTCTTATGTTTCTGAGCGGACTCGAAATTGATGCAGATCAGATACTTTCTTCATTTCCACGAAAGAAGCTGACCTATGTGAACTTTATCAAAAATCCATTATTAGTTGGCATTGTTTATTTTGCGTTGACTATCATTTTAGCCTATATAAGCACGATGTTGCTATCCAAATTCATTCGTATCCCAAACATCTGGTATTTTTCATTGATCATGGTTACTACATCGGTGGGAATTGTACTTCCGGTTTTAAAAGACAGGGGGGAAATCAAAACCCGTTTTGGACAAATGATAGTCGTAGCAGCAGCTGTTGCCGATATTTTCAGCATTATATTATTCACTTTTACAGCTTTTATTATCAAGAAAGGCTTTCAGGCGGAATTACTTTACATTCTTGGGCTGTTCACTATTTTCGTTGTCTTTTATCTTCTTGGAAGTAAGCTCAAAAATATTCCGTTTTTCAAGAAACAGGGATTCCAGTTATCTCACGCCTCGTCGCAAATCCGGATCAGGGGAACTATTTTGCTGATTATGCTTTTTGTTGTTATAGCACAATTTATCGGGGAAGAGGCTGTGTTGCTGGGCTCATTTTTGATCGGGTTAGTCCTTTCAACATTGCTGCATCGCGACCGATCAGTTATGCTGCTCAAACTCGACGGTATGGGATTCGGGTTTTTCATACCGATATTTTTTATCATGGTAGGAGTTGAGTTTGATCCGACTGCCTTAATGGAATTCGACAATTCATTGATATGGTTTCTTGCCTTGCTGTTGATATCACTTATTGGAGTAAAGTTTATCCCGGCTTTACTTTGGAGACAATTATTTGGAATTAAAAAAGCCATGGCCGGAGGATTCCTCATGTCGTCCCGGTTAAGCCTGATTATTGCTGCATCCGCTATTGGTCTTGAAATGGGTGTAATTACTCCAGGCTTAAATGCCAGTTTTATCATTATGGCAATTATTACCTGTTTTATCTCCCCGGTACTTTATAATTGGATATCGCCTGTAAATCTCCTGTCAGGAGAAAAAACAATCATCATCGGAGGCAGCAGCACTGCCGTTTTGTTAGTGCGCAGGTTAAACATGCACGGTAAAAAATCTGTTATTGTTGAAAACAACAAGGATAGGGCTAAGGAATTGATGGCGAAAGGACTTGTTTGTATTGAAGGAGACGGTTGCAATCCAAACCTGTATAAAGAATTAAAGTTGAATCCATCGGATTTTGTTGTTGTTGAAACGGGTTCGCCGGATACGAACCATGAAATCTGTAAACTGCTCCGGAATGTATTAATTCATGATAATATTATCTCGCGTTCGGGTAAATCCTTCCAGGAAAACAGGTTGAAAAACCTAGGTGTGAAAACCGTTGATGTAATAGGTGTACAGGCTACCACTATCGAAAACCTGATTTTAAGGCCCACAACTTATCAAACACTGATTGAATCGTTCGAAAACTTTAGTGTAGAAGAAATCCTGATTACCAATAAAGCAGTTGACGGCCTTCAGGTAAAGGAAATCCCATTTCATAAAGATGCTATACTAATGATGGTGAAAAGGAGCAATAACTTCTTTATCCCGCATGGTGAAACTTATTTTCGCACAGGTGATATATTGCAGGTTTTTGGAACGGATACTGCCCTTGAAAATACACGTGAAAAAATGGGATAAAACAAGCTGTTTTGAAAGCGGGAAATTATTCCGTTGACATGCTCCTTTTAGCTTTTGGCATATGAAAATTCACCGTTCAACTGCAGACTCACCTTCAAATCAGCTTTTAATTCAGTATCAAATTTTTGTTAAACATTTAAATCAGCTTAAAATTATGTGGAAGTAAGTAAGTTTAATTATATTAATTTTGCTGTTAATCCTGATAAGTTTTAAGATGAAGGCACAAACTGAGAAATTAAAATCCGAACCAGACACCCTTTGTATTTTGTGGACAAGTGGTGACCCCGATGTAGCACTGAAAATGGTTTTCATGTATGCAAATGCTGCAAAGCAAAATGGCTGGTGGAACCAGGTGGAATTGATTGTGTGGGGACCCTCGGCTAAACTGGCTTCTGAAAATAAAGAAATACGGGAATCGCTTACAAAACTGATTAAAGCCGGCGTTAAAACCGAAGCTTGTAAAGCATGTACCGATCAGTATGGTGTTTCTGAGAAACTGGCCAAACTGGGAATTGATGTTAAATATATGGGGGTACCTTTAACCGAAATTTTAAAATCAACCAAAAAGCTGCTTACATTTTAGGTTATTTAATAAATATATGAAGACAATAGGATTAATAGGAGGAATGAGCTGGGAATCCTCCATCGTTTATTATGAGCTCATTAACAAAAAGGCAAAGGAATTACTGGGCGGATTTCATTCATGCCAAAGCCTTATGTATACAGTTGATTTTGATCAAATTGTAAAACTGCAACATGAGGAAAAATGGGAAGAACTGGACATCATTATGGCCGATGCTGCCAAACGACTCGAAAAAGGAGGAGCCGATATTGTGGTTTTATGCACCAACACCATGCATTTATGCAGCAAGGCAATTACCGATAGTATTTCGATACCGTTTCTTCATATTGCAGAGGCCACAGGAATGGAGATTAAGAATCAATCTCTTAAAAAAGTCGGGCTGTTGGGTACTAAATTTACTATGGAAAAAGACTTTTATAAAAAAGTACTTGCCGACAAGTTTGGGATTGAAGTGATTATCCCTGGTGAACAGGAAAGAGAAAGCGTACATAGAATCATTTACGGCGAATTGGTTCAGGGAGTGATAAAAGACGAATCGCGGGAAGTGTATAAAGCAATTATTAAGAATCTTGAAAAGTCAGGTGCCGAAGGCGTGATTTTGGGGTGTACCGAAATCCCATTGCTGATTTCTGCTTCGGATGTAGATATACCGGTATTTGACACTACAAGACTTCATGCCGAAAAAGCAGTTGAATGGGTTGTAAACAACCAGTAATCGTAAAATCTTCGGGCCCCTATTAACTAAAAAGCAAATGATAAAAATTACCAGGACCACCTCAACAAACCCTGACTTTGTCGAACTTGTAAAAGAGCTTGATGCTCATCTGGCTGTTATTGACGGCAACGAACATTTATTTTATGCGCAGTTCAGTAAAACCAACTTGCTCAATTATGTGGTTGTGATTTATGAAAACAACAAACCTATCGGTTGCGGTGCGTTAAAAAAATACGCCCAAAACGCCCTTGAAATCAAACGAATGTATACAGTGCCTGATAGCAGGGGAAAAGGAATTGCCAGCCGGGTTCTGATTGAATTGGAGCTATGGGCAACAGAATTATCATTTAAAAAGTGCGTATTGGAAACAGGGATGAGGCAGCAGGAAGCAATCGGACTTTATACAAAGAACGGCTACAAACGTATTCCAAACTACGGCCAATATGCCGGGATTGCAAATAGTGTATGCTTTGAAAAAGAAATTAAATAATCCAATCCAAACACCAAATCACCAGGCAAGAACCATGTTTGGGGCAACTGCTAAAATAACCATTCAATATGACAGGAATAATAGGAATCCCGTTTGATGCAAATTCTTCATTTCTGAAAGGAGCTGCTCTTGCACCGCAACGAATACGATTTATGGACAAAGAAGGCTCAGCAAATTCCTATTCCGAAAATGGCATGGACATAAAGGAAGGCGTTCAGTACCACGATCATGGCGATATTTCTTTTGAGGATACGGATCCTGCAAAAGCCTTTAATATCATTAAAAATAAAATTGAAAGCCTGATCAGAAATAACGAAAAATTAATTTCACTAGGTGGCGACCACTCTGTAAGCTATCCTGTAATCAGTTCTTTTGCAGATAAATATGAAAAGCTCAACATTCTGCATTTAGATGCGCATGCCGATATGTACGATAATTTCGACAACAATCCATATTCACATGCTTCACCTTTTGCCCGGATTATGGAAACAGGAAAAATTAAC
>JBBQGD010000207.1:0-5471 GCA_038322655.1 Bacteroidales bacterium
AGTGTCTCCTTTGGCAACAATCTTCAACAATCTAAGATTGCTTGTCTGAGTGGAAGTACCCTTTCAATTTACGATTGTGGAAAAGATAAAAATGAATTTTTGAGAAGTTTCTTTTGCCAATGGTTTTTCTTTAAAGCAACAGACGCAAGATACATAGGTGGGAAGCCAGTTGTTCTGGGTGATAATAAGACTAACATGGTTGGTGCCGGAAAAGTGGCCGCAAATGACAAATACCTGTTTTTTACGTTTTCAGATTTAACGATATCTGATATTATAGATATGGATAATGGTAATTTTTTTCAATACATAATGGTGACAAATTGGGAAGGAGAACCTGTTGCCAAAATACTGCTGGATAAAGCGATCCATTTCCCATTGCAAATTGACAAGGATGGGAAATACCTCTATGCCATTCATACCGATTTAAAGACCGGTTTTGCTCAAATCATCAGATTCGATATTTCATTTCTAAAATAGTTTAACTAAATATGAATATCTGTATCAATATAAATAAAATTACCAGCATATTCTATATTCTATCTTATATGTGCCTGTATTCGTGTAGCAACAAGAATAATATTAAGGTTACTGAACCCATAGCAGTAGGGACGAAAATCAACTTAATGGAGTATGCATTTAAACCTACAGGTATAGGAAAAGATACTGTTAATAATTTTATCAAACATAGTTCACAATATAAGATACTTACCTATGTGAACAGCTATTGTGAGCCATGTTGGAATTATGCGGTACAATGGAAAGAGCATTTGAAATATTTTAAAGAATATCCAAATGTCAGTTTTTACTGTTATGTGCATGCTACACCTCAAGATTTTGAGTTAAGGAATGCTGATGCTAAATTGGATTTTCCGGTTTTTTTAGATTCAAGTGAACGTTTTAGAATTGTTAATCACCTTGGGAGCGATCCTAACAAATTAACTTTTTTATTGAATAAAGAAAACGAGATATTATTAATAGGGCCACCTTTTACAAAAGAAATGAGAGAAAAATATTTATCCATAATAAGTAAAAAAGAATAATTACCAATTTGGCAAAACCAATAATTTTCTAAAACAACAAACATGCGCTCCCTATACATAATCATAATCATTCAAATACTATTCAGTTCCTGCAGTAAATATCCCCATGATGTTAAAAAAGCGCTGGTTCTATCAGGTGAAAACAAGTCTGAACTGGTAAAGGTGCTGGATCATTACAGCCAAAAGACGGCTGACAGTTTAAAGTACAGGGCTGCTTGCTTTCTGATTGGTAACCTACAATGGCATTCGGGCAGGCAAATCAGTGTTCCAAATCAAATTTGGGACGGGTTTTTACTTGAAGACTCCTTAAGCAAAACAAAAATCGCCAGCCCGAAAGACTCGGTTGTTGATCACTATTGCTATAAATACAAACAAGTGGAAAAGAAAAAACACGTCAAGGCCTATTTGCAGGAAACGGTGTTTAACGATACGATCAAAGCCGACCTCCATACACTTACCGCCGAATTTCTGATCAACACCATCGATGCAGCTTTTGAGGTCCGTATCCTTCCATGGAACAAACACCTTACATTCGGCGAGTTTTGCGAGTATATACTCCCCTATCGCTTTAACAACGAGCCTGTTTTCGATGTACGCCACAGATTGCTGCAACATTTTCACCATTTGATGTCGCTTGATTCAATTGGCGGCAACCTCTTCAGGGCAGCCTCAGCTCTCAACCGGTACATCCTGTATTTTAACTGGGATTGGGACGACACGAGCGCCGATCTTCCCGATCTTGGATTTTACAACATTCTATGGTGGAACCACAATAAACTAATTTGCTCGCACCACGTTGCTTTTGAAGGTCCGATCCTGCGCGCCGTTGGAATACCTGTCACCGAAATTTTTACCCCCAAGTGGAGGATAAATAACCTGGGGCATAGCTGGATTGGCATGTTGAACGACGACAAAAACCTTGTGCCATTCTCGGCTATCTACCAAAATCCGGGGACTATAAGGGAAGAACACCGGCTCGAAACAGCCTCGAAATTTTACATGAAAACCTTCGCGGCACAAAGCCAAACCCCGTACTACCTGGCAAACACAAACGAGCCCATTCCTGAAGTGTTTCGCACGCCATGTATAAAAGATGTTACCGGCTTGCTGGTGAAAACCAGCAATGTACGGCTAAAAATCTCCGAAACGCCCGACGCCCGTAATTTGTGCTATTTCTGTCTGTTTCTCTACGGAGAATGGCGTCCCATCGGATGGGGAATGATCGACAAAAAGGACAATTCTGTTGACTTTACAAATATGCCCGATGGACTGGTTGGCATGCCTTGCTATTTCGAAAACAATAAAATGATCCCCTGTGGGAACCTTGTCCGGATAAATTCGAAAGGGCAGTACACCTTAATAGCCCCTACCAGCGAAAAAATCACGATTCACCTTACCCGAAAATATCCACCCAAAGTGGGCCTTAAAGTTTTCAACGACGAAGTTTTGGGCTCTACAATTGAAGGAAGCAATAATCGCAGGTTTTCGGACCCTGTAAAACTATTCACCCTTACCGACACGTTGAAGCCCTATTTCAATGATATTTCGTTCAGCAACAAAAATTATTATCGGTACTACCGCCTGACGGCGCCCGGATATAGCCTGCATTTTGCCGAACTGGAATTTTTAACCAACCGAAGGGGCGCTGGGGTTTCGAAAGCCACAACGCTGCCAGTATTTCATATAACCGACACAATAGCCCAACCTGCCTGGAAACTAAACGGCACGACCATTGGCATCCGTAAAGACAGCCTGGCCTTCGATGGCAACCGCCTGACATATACTTTTCAGAAAACACTGACGATCGATTTTCGAAAACCCGAGCAGGTTGACCGTCTTAGGATATTGCCCCGTAATGCCGACAATGGCATTTCAATAGGCGACCGCTACCAATTATTTTACTGGGACAACGAATGGCGCGCGTGCGGCGAAAAAACAGCCACCTACAATTTTGTGCAATTCGAAAACATCCCCGCCGAAACCATTTACTGGCTGCGCAACCTTACGAAGGGACAAGAAGAACAACCATTTTTTTACCAAAACGACAAACAGGTGTTTGTAAATAATAATTAAAAAAAAACTGCAATGAAACGAAAATTCAATTTCAAACCGCTGCCCATGCTGGTAGCAGCCCTAACGGTAGCCGACCACTTCGAGGCAGAAAAACAAGTATTCAGTGCAGAAAAACCTTTGTGGAACGATCCGTTCATTGCTACTTTCCGCAATGCGGTGAGTCAGGTTATGAACGAGTATTACGGGGTCAACACCAAAGAAGAACTGCAAAAACAAACCGGCCTGGTCAATGAACTGACCGGAAAGGCCCACGATGACCTGGGAATGGTCAAGACACAGATTGAACGCGGATATCGTGCCACCCCTGAAAGAAGCGAATGGGTACTCGCTAAACTTGGGTTCAGGGAATACTGGGGCAAAGCGTCGAACAACAACCAATCCATGTTGATAGGGCTGTTGCTGGCCTTCCGTAACAACCTCAACAAACCTTTACGCGACGAACTGGAACAAAATGAGGTAAACCCTGCGCGGCTCGATAACCTCCTTTCGTATGCCGACACCCTGAATCGGGCCAACATTACCCAGGAAAGCCTGAAAGGAAGCACCAAGCTAGACACCGAAAAAGCGGTGATGGCCCTAAACGACATTTATGACCGGGCGATGGACATCTGTGCCATCGGGCAGCAACTGTTTAAAACCGACAAGCTAAAAAATGAGCTGTTTGTATTTAGCAAGCTCGTGAAAAAGCAGGGAACATCGGGGAATGGAACTTCAGGAAACGAAACTGAAGTTCAGTAATGCTAGTTTCCAATGAAAATGAAAACAGAAAGCGAGGTGCTATAACAAAGATGAATTAACACATTTTCGAAACTAAGAGTTTCAGCTTTTAAAATCATAATCTATTAATTTTTAAAACCTTATTTTTTATGAAACGAATTATTAGAATCTTAACTGGCGCATTTTTTATCGGTGTTTTGTCGTTAAACTATGTATCAAATTCAACTGAAGGCAGGATTGACCTCTCTTTAGACAAATTGATACAGACTGTTGCCGCTTGTGGTGGAGAAACCTCATCCACCACTTGCAGTATATGTGGAAGTGGAAGTTCCACTTGCACCGTTACCTGTAATGGAACTACGACTCAATGTTCTAACACAAAAGGGATTGAAACTGACTAAATAATTTGAGTAGACATTACCCCATATCCGATCTTTTCAAAATCTTGGGGTAATGTCACTTTTAAAAATAACCGAAATGATTAAAACACATATACTATACATATTTTTTTTGTTCTGCATCATTGCTTCAATTTTTAATAATTGTAAGAACACGCCGCCTGATAAAGCAACTCCCTTCATCCTCTCTGATTTCAAGGTTGAAAAAAAGCTTATAGGTGAAAGAATTATTCTTCAGGGCATCACCGATTCAAGACAAATGGCACATTTCAACCATTTTGTAATTTGTGAAGAGATAAAATCAGACCAACTTCTCACTGTTTTCAATATTGATACACGACAAAAAGAGTTTGGGTTTCTCCCAAAAGGACGTGGTCCGGGAGAATTGCTTGATGTAACCGATATGGAGATTAACATTTATAAAAATGAACTTCTCGTATTTGATGCCATAACAGACCAATTCAATGTTTATCACCTGGATTCATTGTTAATAAAAAAGAAGCGGCAACCCGAATTTTCTGGAAAAATTAACGGGTCCCCATCAGGGGAGCAACTAATCAAGGTCAATGATTCGACGTATTTAGGCCCAGGTCTTTCTGCAAGGTTCTATATCTACAATTCTAAAGGAATAGTAACTTCAAAGGTGGGAAATTACAATTTCTTTAATAACAGTGAAAAAGACACCTGGCTTACTCAAATATACAGGGGACAGATTGCCTATAACTACAAAAGCGGTAAAATAGCCTTTCTTAATAAGCTCACAGATATTATTGAGTTCTACGATGAAAATACGCTAGAGAAAATCATTCAGGGGCCCAACAAATTCGAAGCTGTATATAAAATAATGGCTATAGATGGAGGATTTGCTTTGGCTCACCGAAAAAAACACACACGCGTGGCCTATAACGACACATGGAGCAACGATAAATATATTTTCTCACTATATTCCGGAAAATTGTGGGGAGATATCGGGTTTCATTTTTCTGATGTGCTCACTTTTTCCTGGGATGGCAAACCACTTGAACATTATATTCTTAATATTCCAATTTTTGCAATTTCAGTCGATGCCGAAAAAAGGATTATATACGGCCTAAATGATGAAAGTCAGGAACCATTCCTTGTTAAATACAATTATTGAAAAAGTATTTTATTATCTCAAATTTATGAACATCACCACTAAAACACCTAAGATGTCTTGGATTGGATTATTCCTATTCCTATTTGTCATCCCCTGCATACAAAT
>JBBQGD010000208.1:0-5463 GCA_038322655.1 Bacteroidales bacterium
GCTTCACAACCGATTTGGTTTTAATGGACGCTATTTTCTTATCCGGGTATACCAATGCAGTTGCCATAATGAGTCCGGTAATTGTTTCGCCGGCAGCCAGTGCATGTTGGAATTCAGTGATTCGATCCTTACCGCTTGCAATTTCGTTATGCATGCCGATGGCGTCAACAATATCTTCGTCTATGCCCATTTCAGCCAGCCATTTTGCTGCTTCAGGTCCGTGTGTATACGCATCGGCATTGGTTACTTCAACATCCAGGTCATGCAGCAGACCTGCCTGTGCCCATGCTTCAGCATTACGGCCAAGGTGAATAGCTAATGAATTCATAACAGCTTCAGAAGCCAGACTGTGGGCTATCATTTTTTCATTCTTTACGTATTTGCGAAGCAATTCAAAGGCTTCTGCGCGGGGAAGAATCATATTGTTAAAGTATTTAAAGGTTAGGATTCAGGGGTTAGGGATTTGGATTTCACTTTAATACCAATTCCGCAAAGTTATCAAAAAAGTGATTTTACATTCATTACAAATATTTGAATTGAAATGAATATTTTTGCATCTCATCAATTTAATATTTTGTCATGAAATCCCTACGCAAGCTGATTTTTGTATTTGTATTACTTCCATTTATTTCATTCGCACAAGAAAGCGAAATTTATAAATTCCTCAAGGCAATTCCCGGAATTGAAATTGAAAAAAAAGATACTTCAGCATTTAAAGAGTTTTACATTATAATGCTTCCACAAGCCGTGGACCATACAAATCCTGACAGTCCCATTTTTAAACAACGCATTTATGTTGGTCATGAAGGTTTTGACAAACCAACCGTATTGGAAACCGAAGGCTATGGGACTGATTGGGTTTCGCCAAACACCATGTCGGAACCAACAAAACTATTGAAAGCCAATCAAATCTATGTTGAACACCGGTATTTCGGACCTTCGACACCTGACCCGCTTAACTGGAAATACCTTAACGCTGAGCAGGATGCAGGCGATTATCATTATATCCGAAGTTTATTTGGTCTAATTTATAAAGAAAAATGGATCGCTACTGGAGTAAGCAAGGGTGGTCAGACTGCTACTGAATATAAGGTTTTTTACCCCGAAGATGTTGACGTTACCATTCCATATGTTGCACCTATCAATTATTCAAGACTTGATCCCCGTATAGATGCTCATTTTAAAAAAGTGGGCACCAAAGCACAGAGGAAACATATCAAGAACATACAGTTGTACCTCTTTAAAAACAAAAACACGGTATTGCCTGAATGGGAAAAGATTTCGGCTCAATATGGATTTAAATTTACAGAAATTGATGATGAATCGGCATATGATTATTCTGTGCTCGAGTTCCCTTTTTCATTCTGGCAATATACAGCTGATGAAACAAAGCTACCCGACCTGAAAACAACTACTCCTGCTGAAATGGCTAAGTACCTTATTCGGATCTATTCCCCTTTCTGGTATACCGATGCCGCCAATGCATACCAGGCTGCTAATTATCAATTTTACACACAGCTGGGATATTACGAGTATAACGAGAAGCCCTTCAAAAAATACCTAAAAAACAAGGATTATCCCAACTCAGCTTTTGTGCCAAAGAATGTTCCTATCATCTGGGATCCTTCGTACCAGGCAAAGCTGAAGAAATTCATAGCTGCCAATCCACAGCATATGATTTATATTTATGGCGAAGCTGACCCATGGGGTGCAACTGCAGCAGATATTAAGCCAGGAAGCGGAAGCCTAAAAATGGTACAGACAGGTGGAACTCACAGAGCAAAAATAGCCACTTTAAGCCCTGAGCAACACAAACTTGTAATCGAAACACTTGAAAAATGGCTTGATATGAAAATTGAGTAAATGGTTTCTTCCAGATTCTGTTCGTTGTAATTAAAGCATTAACTTTACTACCAAAGAATGGGAAAAATATTGAAATTACTCAAAATGTCCTTGCTTTTAGCATGGGAACTTCCGCAAATCCTGCTGGGCATGATGGTATTTGCAGTATTGAAAAGCAGGCAAAAGATAGTAAATATTGAAAAGGAAACTCATCGTTTTTTTATTGAAACTCCCACTACAGGAGTGAGCCTGGGATGGTTAATTTTCTGGACGCCTGCAGGCAATCGTTTTCAGCACCTAAGCAACGACTGTCGCATGCATGAATTCGGGCATGCACGTCAATCAGTGATGCTTGGACCATTTTACCTGCTAATTGTCGGAATTCCATCTATATCTAGAGTCTTCTACAGAAAGTGGTTTCATAAAAAGTATGGTTACAGCTGGCAAAATTATTATAATGGTTTCCCTGAAAACTGGGCTGACAGGCTTGGCGGTGTTTTGAATTAATAATTAGGTAATAACTCATAAAATATTTTATTTGCTACTTTACCTCTTCAGTGGTAACCCAAATCACTCACATCGTTCAAAATTAGTATCATGAAAGCTTTGCTAAATAAAGAACTTAAGAATATAATCCACGAAACAGCAGAAATTGCCGGATACCTCTGGCAACGAGGCTGGGCTGAACGAAATGCCAGCAATATTTCAGTTAATATTACCGATGTATGGCAGCAGGAAATTGTTCAGTATGATTCATTCCCATTTTATAAATTGCCGCTATCCTATTCAAAACTAGCTGGTTCTTGCTACTTAGTTACCGGAACCGGGAAACGAATGCGTGACCTTGCACGAAAACCTATGAAAAATTCACTCATCATCAAACTGGATGAGAGTGGTACCGGATACTGGATTATTTCGCAGAATATCGAAGGTGAAATCTTTATGCCTACATCGGAACTCCCTACACACCTGGGAATTCATCAAATGATTGCTGAACGGGGAACCAACGAAAAAGCTGTAATGCATACCCATGCTCACGAACTTGTTACGCTCACTCATGCAAAGGAACTCTGTGATGAAAATGTGCTGAATAAATTGTTGTGGAGCATGCATCCCGAAACTATGATTTTTGTTCCAAAGGGAGTTGGATTTGTTCCGTTTCATCTGCCGGGATCAGCTGATATTGCAACTGAAACTATAAAATCCCTTAAAAACCATGACGTTGCATTGTGGGAGAAACATGGTGTTGTTGTAATCGGGAAAAGTGTAGCCGATACTTTTGATATAATTGATATACTTGCTAAATCGGCCCGTATATTCTTTTTATGCCGGTCAGCAAACATTGTTCCCGATTCGTTTACTGATGAACAACTGAATGATTTAAAAAAACTGGCTGCCAATTTTTAACCCACATTGCAGCTAACCACCGAGGAAGTTATAAATCCTGATTTTACTGCTCAGGATTTGATAAGATAATATTCTGCCCATTTGCTTGGGATACACCCTTCAGAAGGCTGGGAATACGATGGCAAGGCAAAACGAAATCGTTTGTTGTTATACATAGCACTTAACTTAAACTAAAAACTAACTTAAATATCTATTATGAAAAAACTATCTAAAATTACAAAAATTACAGATTTAATTGCTATCTGTTTATGGATTATCGGGAGTATTTTCTTATTCCGGATAAACAACGGCAAATTCATTATCCTTAGTACAGCAATAGGTATAATAGCTGGAATTTATTACCAAATAAATATAGACAGAAAAGCAGACTCTGAATTGTGAGACTATTAATATTACATCCAAAAATAAATACAGATACTAAAACCCATGAAGGTAAAGAACCAGAATAAGCAACGAATTATACTACTTTCTGACTTATGGGGTAAAGAAAAATCGGGCTGGATTACTTACTACACCGCAGTTTTAGAAAGCTATTTTGATGTAAAATATTATGATAGCTGCGATTTAGGGAATATTGATAAAAGTGATTATTCAGAGGAGAAATTGCATCATCAATTTGTCAGCGAAGGTATTGAAAGGGCCGTTGAAAGTATTCTGCAAGAAGAACAGGAATTCATACACGTTTTAGGATTTAGCATAGGTGGATGCATAGCATGGAAAGCAAGCCTTTCCAGTCTGAAAACCCAAAGTATATTTGCAATATCTTCAACAAGGTTGAGATATGAAACTCAAAAGCCGTCGGGGAAAATTGAGTTGTTTTATGGAGAAGACGATGCTTATAAACCCGATACTAATTGGTTTCAGAAGCTGGGAATAAGAGAAAATTTATTCCCACTTGAAGGGCATGAAATGTATAAGAAAAAAGAAATAGCTGAAGGTATTTGCAGACTGATTGTTAAACAAATAAGGCCGAACCTTTAATCCCCGCTGCCGTACCATCGCTACCGCACGAATCCTTTCGTGTGGATAAATGATATTTATTCTCCCCGCTCGCGCGCGTTTGTAACACGTGCGCCAAGCTTTTCCTAATTAATCCTGGTAATGCTAATAATTTTTATCGGCTTCTCAAGGTATTGCTCATTATCCTTTAGCTTCTGAATTTCCCTTACCACATCCATTCCCTTTGTAACCTTGCCAAAAGCCGCAAATCCCTGCATATCCGGGTTTCGCCTGCCTCCGAAATCCAGTTCCGGCTGATTGCCCACACAGATAAAAAACTCCGATGAGGCTGTTCCCGGCCCATTGCGTGCCATGGATAAAACGCCGTCTTTATGTAACACCCCCGTTTCTTTGGTTGTCTCATGCCTGATGGGTGTAAACTGGTATTTTTTTATCAATGAATCCTCGCCATAACCTCCCTGAACTACTTCAATCTTAATCTTTTTATCAGGCTGATTATCCATTCTTACAACACGGTAGAAACATGCTTCGCCGTTATTATATTTTCCCGAATCAACGTATTTCATAAAGTTAGCGGCTGTAACAGGAGCTTTGTCAAGGTAAAGCTCTGCTTCAATATCACCAAGTTCGGTAGATATCAAAACCCGTGGATTGTGATTTTGGGTACAGCTTGCCAGTACGGCAACCAAAGCCAGTATTAAAAGTTTTTTCATTTTCAATGTTTGTTTAACATGTAAATTTTCGTACAATCCATTGCGTCCTTTTTTATTACCTGGCGTCTTTGCGGTTAAATTCCTTTTTTATTTTTTACCGCTAAGATGCAAAGATGAGGCAAAGTGCGCAACGGAGTATGACCATGCTGAACAAAGATACCGGAAAATATAATACGCAAAAAAGCCACCTTACCGATGGCTTTTTCAGGTTGTATTGCGAAATGGACTACTTAACCAAATCAACTATCGCTTTGAAAGCTGTCGGGTTGTTCATTGCCAGGTCGGCAAGTACTTTGCGGTCGAGTTCGATACTACGGGCATGTAGTTTGCCCATAAATACTGAATACGACATTCCATACTCACGGGTACCTGCATTGATGCGGGTAATCCATAATGCGCGGAAAGTGCGTTTTTTGGTTTTTCTGTCGCGGTATGCATACACGCCTCCTTTTTCGTATGCATTTTTGGCTACCGTCCAGACATTTTTGCGCCTGCCGAATTGGCCTTTAACCGCTTTTAGGATTTTTTTCCTGCGGGCCCT
>JBBQGD010000209.1:0-5442 GCA_038322655.1 Bacteroidales bacterium
CCAAACCGGCGAGCAATTACCTGACAAATACCAATCCTACATGCGTGCCATGATGCGCAGTACAGCCCAGGCTACTGGTCGCGATCCGGATATTGCCCAGGCTATGGTCGATCCACGAATCCATGTTGAGGGTGTGAACGATTCAGGACAAGTGGTTACATTTACGGCCCAGGAAGCAATGAAACACGGGTACTGCAACGCAATGGCTGAGAATATTCCGGAGGTGCTTAAAAAAGCCGGCGTGGTTAATTATACCATTCATGAACAACATTTGACAGCAACGGATAAAATGATCGGATTCCTTACCAGTACCGCAGTTTCCGGTATACTGATCATCATCATAATAGCAGGTATCTATTTTGAATTTCAGTCACCTGGGATCGGTTTTCCGATTGTTGCGGCTATAATAGCGGCATTACTTTATTTCGCTCCTCTTTATATCGAAGGACTGGCTGCCAATTGGGAAATCCTGGTTTTTATTGCAGGAGTCATACTGCTTGCCGTTGAGATATTTGTAATTCCGGGCTTTGGAGTAGCAGGCATTTTGGGAATATTTATGATAGTAATGGGACTCACCCTGGCTATGATCGATAATTTGTATTTCGAATTCAGCCCGGGAGCAACTGTAAAACTGGCAGAAGCATTCTTCACAGTTGTAATTGCATTTTTCATCTCCATTGCCGGGTCGATATATGTTACGCGAAAACTCTTTACCGGGAAAACATTTTTTGGGGACCTGGCTCTGGTTACCACACAACAAAAGAATGAAGGATTTACTTCTGCCGATGCTAATTACAAGGACATAACCGGTAAAACAGGGCTTGCACACACCATACTCAGGCCTGTCGGCAAAGTGATGATCGACGGAAAACTTTATGATGCCACGGCACTTACAGGTTACATTGATAAAGATGAGCCGGTTGAAGTAGTAAAATACGAAACAGCACAGATTTTTGTGCGGAAAGTGAAAAAATCAACTAATCCAGATGTCATCTATTGAACTTATTCAGTCGGATATAACTCAACTTGACGTGGCTGCAATTGTTAACGCAGCCAATAATTCATTACGAGGCGGGGGAGGCGTTGATGGCGCTATTCACCGCGCTGCCGGATCGCAATTGCTCAATGCGTGTACTAAAATTGGCGGCTGTCCTACAGGCGAAGCAAGAATTACAAAAGGATACAATCTGAAAGCACGTTTTGTTATTCATACGGTAGGATCGATATGGCACGGAGGAACTAATGATGAAAAGAGTTTGCTGGCAAGTTGCTACACTAATAGCCTGTTACTGGCAAGTGTAAATAATTGTACTTCCATCGCATTTCCCAATATAAGCACCGGTGTATATGGTTTCCCGAAAGAACTAGCCGCAGAGATAGCCATTCGGGAAGTCCGGTCATTTATTATAAAAAACAAATCGATAAGTAAAGTGTTCTTTTGTTGTTTTGATTCCGAAAATTATCTGATTTACAAACGCTTGCTTGAAAAATAATTATGACCAAAGACAGATGGCTGAATACTGCATTATGGCTAAGCATTATAACAATTGTATATAATATTGTTGAAGGATTGGTTTCAGTTTACTTTGGAAATGCTGATAACACACTTGTATTACTGGGATTTGGGATAGACAGTTTTGTGGAAGTGATTTCGGGCATAGGAATACTACATATGGTTTTAAGGATGCAACGGAGTGAAATTCAGAATTTCGATAAATTCGAAAGGCTTGCACTCCGGATTACCGGCGTTGCTTTTATTTTGCTTGCTATTGGATTGGTTACCGGAAGCATATTGAACCTGGTGAATAAAACCAAACCTGAAACAACACTAGCCGGAATAATTATTGCAGGTGTTTCAATTTTGACCATGTATTTCCTTATGAATTATAAGTTGAAAGCAGGGAAGGCACTAAACTCGGAAGCTATAATTGCTGATGCTCATTGTACAAAAACTTGTCTTTACCTGAGTTTTATACTACTGATTTCAAGTTTGTTGTATGAATTTCTGAAAATAAGTTATATTGATATTGCCGGATCGCTTGGTATAGCATGGTATGCATTCAGCGAAGGTCGCGAGAGCCTTGAAAAAGCAAAGAAAAATCAACTCTCGTGCAGCTGTGGCGAAAATTGTCACTAAATTTGTTTTGTATCTTAAATCGATTCATAATCATTTTTGTTTAACTGTAAAACAATCTATTTACGATGTTTCTAATTATCATTATCCTCGCTATTGTCGCTGCACTCATGTGGATGTACAACACTTTAATTGCACGTAAAAATGATGTTGTGAAATCATTTGGTTTCATTGATGTGCTGCTGAAAAAGCGTTTCGATCTGATTCCTAACCTGGTTGAAACTGTAAAAGAATATATGGGTTATGAAAAGGGCCTGCTCACTGATGTTACTGAACTACGTGCAAAAGCAATGTCGAGCGGATTCAACGAAAACGAGCGGATTAATTACGAAAATCAGCTGACGCAGAAACTTGGAAATATCATGGTGGCAGCCGAAAATTACCCTGACCTGAAAGCAAGCCAGAGTTTTGGGCAGTTGCAGAGTACATGGAAAGACCTTGAAGATCAGATTGCAGGTGCACGACAGGCTTATAATTCTTCCGTAACCAGTTATAATAATGCTGTCGAAATGTTTCCTACCAACCTTATGGCAACCATGATTGACTATAAAACTAAACCATTATTTGAAGCAGTCGTCCCTGAAAAGGAAAACATCAGGGCAAAGGATATTTTTCATTAATTCAGGCTCAAAAGGTGCGGATCAGATGAATTAAAGCAGCTCAACAGTTTTATTGTTTTTTAGACTGACAAGTGCTCTATCAGTATTTTCAAGCCAATCAGTATAAGCATAACACCTCCGAGAATTTCCATACGTCGTCCCATGCGCGTGCCTATCTTTTTGCCAAAAAGCATTCCCAGCATAGCGACAATATAAGTCACAGCCCCGATGATACCTACTGAAATTAATATTTTATAGTTGAGCAGGGCAAAACTAAATCCGACAATCAATGCATCTATACTTGTAGCTATTGCCATTCCGATCATTACTTTGATATTCAGTGGGTTAAATGACCGGTCTTCAGGATCGTTTTTAAAACTTTCATAAATCATTTTGCTGCCTAATATGCTTAAAATACCAAATGCAATCCAGTGATCTACACTTGCAGCATAATCTTTTATTTGGGACCCAGCCAGCCACCCGATCAGTGGCATTGCTGCCTGGAAAATAGCGAGAGTAACAGCAATTTTGGTGGCATTAAAGAAATCTATTTTTTTTAATATCAATCCACTCGATACTGAAACAGCGAAAGTATCAAAGGAAAGCCCGATTGCAATGAGAAAAGTGGTCAGCAGTTGCATGAAATTCTATGAAAAGAGTTGCAAAAGTAAATAAAGCAATGATATAATTACTGTTTGAGAAGAAGTTGTACAAATTTGCAAATCAATTCCATCTAAACTAATTGCGGTAAAACCCGATCATCAATGGTTTTTGTTGTATTTTTAACACATAAAACCTGAATCTTATCATTACGTATTTATAAATCACTAAACTCAAGTTGCTAACGTCCTTCTTATTATTTTAGATTCATTTTCCCGCCAATGGAACTGATTACGCTTAAAAAAATCCTGCCTCAGGTTGACATCGAACTCCTGCAATTTATTGCAAACGAAGCGATTGAGATGGATGTGCCGGCCGACACGGCTTTACTTAAAACAGGTAATTATGTACAATCCGTTCCGTTGGTTGTGAAAGGACTGATCCGTGTAAGCCGAAACGAAGACGATAAAGAATTACTGCTCTACTATATTCATCCGGGTGAAATGTGTATAATGTCTTTTTCGGCATGTTGCAGCAACTCAACCAGTCTTATTGAAGCAGTAACTCTCGAAGAAACCCAAATACTGCTTATTCCTTCTTTGAAACTACGCCAATGGATAACACATTACCCATCTTTTAACTTTTATATTTATGAGATGTTCAATAAGCGTTATCTGGATTTGATTGATACGATTAATCAGCTGATTTTCAATCGGCTTGATGAACGTTTATTTTATTACCTGAAAGAGAAGACTTCACTTTCGGGAAATAACCATCTAAGCATTACCCATCAACAAATTGCAACTGATATAGGAACTGCCCGCGAAGTGGTTAGTCGTTTATTGAAGAAACTGGAACTTGAGAATAAAATTTCTACAAGCCGGAACCAAGTTGTTGTGCTTTAAAAAATGTAATTTTACATATCAGGATTTTAAGTTTCAATAAAAAATCCATGTGTGATCATTATCACGTACCTTTTTAAAATTTGAATATAATTTTGTACTTTTAAACATAATATTCACCTAAAATCATTCGAGCTATGAAATCAAACATGGGCACCACTGACAAAATTATCCGCATAGCTATTGCTGTGCTAATTGCTATCTTATATTTTACAGGCGTTATTCCAGGCACACTGGGAATTGTGTTGCTGGTATTAGCTGCGGTATTTGTACTCACCAGCCTGGTCAGTTTTTGTCCTCTATACCTTCCGTTTGGCTTAAATACCGGCAAGAAAAAAGAATAACCCGGTTTCAATACTCATCTTAAAAACCACTTCATTATCAGGAGTGGTTTTTTTATGAATACTATTCAATATGTCAGATCAAATTGAAAAGTCCAACGGAATGACTAAAAAAGTAACCTGCTGAAAAATTAATCCTGGTAATGGTAACCGGAGAAGAATATTGTGATTAAGAGTTTGAATCCAGCTTTCAATTTGCCATGGATGCCGTCTCACCTTATTCTCAAATATACCTGATTTCTACTTCCTTAAGAAATTTCTCTTCCAGTGTTCGCTTTATCCTTTTAACTACAGTCCTCCGTATTTCGAGATCGACCGGTAAGTTAGGATCCTGGTGAGCAATATTGATGCGGGTACCGATTATAAAATGAATTTCATCGCTATCGAGAAGTAAGCGGACAATCTGATCAGCAGGACCCTTACCAAGTTTTAACCTTGGTGAATATTTTTTAAGCAAATCTGAAACTTTTCCGAGCGTTAGAATTCCCTCAGTTACCAGGTTAATACCTTCCATAAATGAAATTGGAGGCAGGTCCGGATCATCAAATTCGAAACTATCAACAATAGGCAAATCTAATTGTTTTGAAATAATATCACCTGTGGTTGCCCCGCAAATAATCTTCTTTCCAACGAATTCTTTAACGGCTTCTCCCAACTTCACATCATTCACTTCTTCGTAAGGAGGACCAGTGCATAACAATAGTTTGCGGGGTTCCCGGAAATAAATAACGGCGCACGATGTATCGTCTTTCGGGTGATAATTGTCGTTACTATTTGCCAGATTTACTACTTTGGCCGCCAGTTGTGTGGCTGAGATGGTAAGATCGGCACTAACTAATTGATGCACATATTGCTCCAGGTTTTCT
>JBBQGD010000210.1:0-5358 GCA_038322655.1 Bacteroidales bacterium
CTTTAGGATTAGAAATTCATTGAAATAAGTTGAAATACATTGAAATAATAGAACTCATATATTACTGTATTTCAGTTAATATCATTCTTGTTAGATGAAAGTGTATAATTTCAACTTACCTTTCTGGACGATCGCAAAATCCTGAAACTCTGAAACTCTGAAACTATTCAATCTCTTCAAACGCTCAAACTCTTCCCGACAAGAAACCCTGTCGAAAATGCCGCTTGCAGATTGTAACCTCCGGTATCTCCATCTATATCAAGTACTTCGCCGGCAAAATAAAGCCCGGGAACAAGTTTTGATTCCATTGTTTTTGAATTTACCTCATCAAGGTTTACTCCTCCTGCCGTTACCATTGCCATATTGAAACCGCCAACTTTTTCAACTACAAACTGAAATTCGCAAAAAGCTGCTATTAACTGGTTGCGCTGAACTTTCGTTATTTCAGCCAGTTTGGTTTCCTGTTCAAGGTTGATTGATTTCAGTATCAGCAAAACCAGGCTTCGCGGCAAATCAAACTTTTTCAGATACGTTTGAATAGCGGTTCGGCCTTCTTTTTCTGAAGCTTTGATCAATTCATTTCTGAAATCTTCCGCTTTCAGATCAATAAAATTTACTTTCAGAACATCACCACCCAGCATATGCCTCGAAAAGTCCAGAATTCCCGGTCCGCTCAGACCTTTATGAGTAAAACCGATATCTCCACGATGTTCTGTTATTTTTTTAACGCCCCTGTAAAGATAAACAGGCTTATTCTGAACCGATACACCAGATATGGAAGCCATCATATAATCGCGGATAAAAACAGGGCTGAGTGACGGTTTGGGAGGCACAATTGAATGTCCCAATTGTTTTGCAAAATGATATCCATCGCCAGTTGATCCGGTTACAGGATATGACATTCCTCCGGTAGCAATTACAATAAACCTGCTAGTAAATATCCCGGAATCGGATTTAACCACAAAACCTGTTTCTGTCTTTTCAATCCCTTTAATTTGCTGATTGTATGAAATCTCAACCCTTTCCTTATTGCATGCATTCGTTAAAACTTGTAGCACATCCGAGGCTTTTTGGGATTCAGGAAATACTTTGTCGTTTTTATCAACGACCGTTGGCAATCCATGATCATTAAAAAAGCAGATCAGATCGGTATTTGTAAAAATATGCAAGGCTGCTTTCAGGAACCGGTGATTTGAACCGTAATGACCGAAAAAATCACTTAGTTTACAATCGTGTGTAAGATTGCAGCGGCCGGTTCCCGAAATAAGAAGTTTCTTACCGGGCGAGGCATTCTTCTCCAACACAATAACTTTTATGCTTTGGCAGTTAATGGCTGCAAAAAGTCCGGCCGGGCCGGCACCTATAACAATAACATCTGTTTGTTTCAAATCAAAAAATCTAACCCGGAAATGGAGATCAATAAATTGCCGGGATAAAATTAGGTAAGATATCCGGGATTCAATTTTGTTTCTTTCAGAATATCTGAATATCCTGTAATTTGAATGATACTAGCAGCTCACAGGATTTACTGAAAGTCCTGTTAATCTTCTGTTTGAAACACCAGTTGATTCCTGTATGCAGAAAAGATGGATGATTGTGAGACCATGCCGATATAATGGTTCTTTTTGTCAACAACCGGTAAGTTCCAGGCATGGGTTTTATCAAATTTCTCCATTACCCGGCTCATAGGATCATCCTTGTAAATAATTTGTGTAGGTTTTATCATAATATCCTTAACAACCACAGTATCATACTTACTTTGATCAAACATAAGTTGCCGGATATCATTGAGTAAAATCATCCCGAAATAATGATTCTCATTATCCACTACCGGAAATATATTACGTTTTGAACGGATAATTATCTTCACCAGGTCTCTGAGCTTAGCATCCGGATATATCGTCAGTAAATCTTTCTCCAGGACATTATTTATATAGAGCTGTTCTAAAATGATTTTATCCTTTGGCAACAATTCAGGTTTTTCATTTCCAAACTTTATTTGTGAAAGTTTCCGATTATAAGCCATCATTATATCAGCTGAAGTTATGATTCCCCGAATTACTGCAGGAGAATCATTTTCATCAACCACAAGTAATTCGTCCAGGTTATGCGATAACATTAGTTTTTGTGCTTTACTGATATGATCGTTTGGCTTCACCTTGGGTATCAGTTTGTTCATCATCTCCCGTGCTATCTTTTCTGAAGCATTGCTTTCCTGTAATATCTGGTTAATATCTGTCAGATTAAATGTCCCGATCAGGTTACCAACATGATTTACAACAGGGAAAATACGCTGGCTTGTGTTCCTGGTGGCTGTAAGTATTTCAGTCATTTTCATTGTACCGGCAATAGTTATGAAACTTCTAGTCTTTTTATAGGCTTCCTGAACAGAAATTGTTTCAAATATATCCGGAGCGTAATCTCCCAGGTGAGCCTGTGAATATAATTTACCCGGCACCTGGCTTTCGTAGATTGTCCAACCTCTGGCCACCAGGTACGAAATAGAACAAACCCACATACTTGGCATGAGCAATGCATAATTCCCGGTAAGTTCACTTACCATAATAATAGTTGAAAGAGGAGTTTTTGCCGCAGCTGCAAAAAATCCGGCCATACCAACTATTGCATAAGTTGCCGGATATATCGGCAGTCCGGGAAAAATAAACTGCATCATATATCCTAAAGCTGCACCTAAGGTTCCGCCAATTACCATTGATGGACCGAAAACACCAGCACTTCCTCCTGAACTTATTGTAAATGAAGTAGTAAGAATTTTTCCGGCAGCTACCAGTAAAACTACACCTAAACCAATTTTGGAAATTCCATCCTGAAATATTTCCTGAAGAATTCCATAGCCTCCGCCCATTACATCAACTATATATTTGCGGTCGTTGGTTAATGTTATAAGTAACAAAGCCAGGCTACCGGTAAGCAAGCCTCCGATTGCCGGCTTAAAATAAGGTGATATCTTCAAATTGGCAAATAATTTACGTACACCATAGAATGACTTTACAAAAACGAATGCAGCAAAAGCAAGCACCAGGGCTTCCAGCGTATACGGAATCAGTTCCAGTGGATTTGTAAAGCCATGAAGTCCTGCATTAGTAAATATATGGGCCCATCCAAACCGGAAACTGTAGACTGAATAGGCAATAATTGAGGAAACGGTTGCCGGTAATAAAACTTCAGTTTCAACTTCAGCAGTTATATAAAGAACTTCGGCAGCAAAAATTGCTCCCGCCAAAGGCGCCCTGAAAATACTCCCGATACCGGCACCCATGCCTGCTGCAAGAAGCCACCTGCGTGTTTTTGCATCCAGGTTAAGCCTGGTTGCCAGGAAACTTCCGATTCCAGCGCCTATCTGAGCAATAGGGCCTTCTCTTCCTCCTGAACCCCCTGTCCCAATGGTAATGGCTGAAGCCAGTAACTTCACAATCGGAACCCTGGGATGGATCATTCCACGTTTCCGGTGATAGGCTTTTATGGCTTCATCGGTACCATGCCCTTCTGCTTCGGGTGCAAACCGTTGTATGATTATACCTGCTATCAATCCACCAATGGCAGGAATTAAAACAATAAAATATGGATTAAAATTACCGAGGATCAATTGTGTGAAATCAGTTTCTCCGCCAGGCTTTATGGGTTGAAGCCCCATCAGGTGAATGATAGTAAATTCTTTTAAAATACCAAGTAGGGTCTGAAATAATATAGCGCCTAAGCCACTGACAAGTCCTACTATTGATCCCAGCAACAACCATCTGCCTGCCAAACGGAAATCGAATTCTTCACGTACAGAAAAAAAACCACCAAATTTCATAAATGAACAAACTTCTCAAAATCACACGATTTGTATGATTGACAAACTTACTGGTAAAATTAACAAAAATTTTTAGCATACAACAAACAGTTACGCTACTGAGTGACATATTGCAACTATATACTGTCTGACAGATTAACTCATATACCCATTATTTAACAAGTATCCGTCGGAAAAAGATTAGCAGCAAACTATTTTTTGAAAGAAAGAAAATAAATTTGGATTACACTTTTAGCCATCCCGCTTATACAACGGCAGCGATGTTAAACGCGCTATTTTTTCAGCGCTCAAATCGCCTTCTTTGCTAAAAGCCCATACGAACAATGCTTTTAACGGATGATCCTTCCGGATATTTTCAATTGCTGAAAGCGTAAGTTGCCTGACAATTCCCATTCGACGGTAGTCTTCCAATACCAATGCTGAACAGAGATACAGAGTATCGTATTTAATATCAAGAGGTGTAAGTTCAAAAAGTTCACTTTCGGAGATTTCCTTTGCAAGAAACCGGTTCATCAGATCAAATGTTGACGGAATCAGTATGATCCAGGCAACTGGCCCATTTCCGTTGTCCTGTTCAGAAACAGAAGCAGGATGTATAAGCTCTAACCTCGCCAATACTTCCTCATCCACATCAAGCTGATCAGGATCACTTTTAGCGGCAAAAATTTCTTCCGCCAGTTGTATCATTCGTTCAAAGTTACTTAAGTCCATGAGTTCCGGTAGTAATTTAAAGGGTTTTCAGCTAACAGAATTTTTGCATCATTCAGAACAAACAAACGTGGCAGTATAATTTGACTTGCCATTTCTATATAACAGGAATTCCAAATCCTATAATTATGGCAAATACAAACGACGTTTTTCAGTGGCAATTGTACTGATCTTCCCGAATAATAAATTCCAAAGTAAAGTAACAACTGATGATACAATAAAGGTCTGAATAAATGTAAGAATAACATCAAATACCAGCCCATTGGTGTACATATTTTTCAATTTTAATTATTCATAACTATTCAGCCTTACATAGTTTATGTTGACCGGACTGATTAGTCTCTATTTGTAAATTCAGCAATTTGATCATTTATTTATTTTATTTAGCTAAAGATTAACAACATCTGAACCTACTAGTTTAGATTTACGCAATCCATCATAATCTTATCCCCTACCCCATCGTACCTGAGTGGCTGAAATTTACCTCCCACGTAATCTTCCTGAAAATTCACCAGCTTGTAATAAACGCAACTCCCGCTTTTGGTTTTTACAGCAATGGCTGCCCTTATATACCGGTGAAGTATGATCCCTGTGAGTTCATTACGCCTAATATACCAATCCGGATCAATAATTGCAATACGCAACACCTCAGATGCATCAATAAATCCGCTTTTCCAGTCATTGGAATTTTTAAATGCAGTAATCATTTTTGCTTCGAGAGCAGTATCTTTTTTCTTTGCCTCAGGCATCACCGCATTTTTAGCTCCTGCATTTCGTGCCGCCAAATTTAAATCATCTGAACGTTTCTTATATATACTGAAATCTTCACCAGA
>JBBQGD010000211.1:0-5293 GCA_038322655.1 Bacteroidales bacterium
TGGTCCAAAGAGAAGTTCCATCGCCATGAACCACTATTGGCAAGCCTTTTTTGATGCGGTCAACTACGGTATATTCAGTCCATCCGGCAAGTGAAACCGGGATTACAGTATAATATGTATGTGATGGTCTTACAATGGTTATCGGGAAATTCTTTTCGCAATAGAGTTTCATCAGCAATTCTTCGCAGGCAATTTTATTTCTTTTTAATGTATCCTGCCCTCCCTAAAAAATAGGGAGGGAGTCAATTAAACTGTAAACTTTTTTCAGTACGTAGGTTATACTAACTTAACAGATTGCAGTTCTGTTGGTTAATATATGCCTCCCCTATCCTTATAGCTATTGGGATTAGGGGGGGATGCCGATAGGCGGAGGTGTAATATTTGTTCATCAATAACCAACTTATTAATGATTCCCGATACTCATAATGAATTTCATAAATATTGTTGACTAGTTATGATTTGAAAAAAGTCGGAATATTTGCCAGCTCCTTTTTTTGTAGTTTTGATTTGCTAAAAACTATATTAAAGTTAACAAAACTACTTATTTTTTGGGACAATCCGTTTTTGGGACGCTGATTACTATAATAGAATCAACTATTAGAGTCAATAAAGCCAGAACACCCTAAAAGCAGGCAGCCGTCCTTTATCGGGGCGGCTGCAGAATGGAATCTAATAATATTGCTACTTAGATGGAAATAAAAGTAGGTTTAATACAGCATATTAAAACGATATTGTTATTAGTTGTTTGTTTTATTGATTATCTGAATATAATCAACGCTACAATAGTAAAATCATTTCACCACATACAAATTGTCTTTGAGTGAACGGTATGAATATTTGAGTGAAATATCATTCAGGAAAAGGAACGGTAAATCAGAACAAGAAATTCTTAATGCGCACGAACAGATAATTGAAAACAGCGGATAACAAAAACACCTTAAAAGTCGTTGGTGTTTTCAATAAAAGGCAGTATAAGTATAACTACGGTTCCCGGGTTGTTTTGGCCAGGATTAACTTCAGCATAATTTATGTTTGTTTCTGTATGGTATTTTTTGCTTAGGAGATTTAGTCGTTTTTCAATTATTTGCATTCCCAGGTGCTTGTGATGTGAATTTTTTGCTGAGTATTCAATTGATTTTTCTACACCTATTCCATTGTCCTCAATACTAATTTTCAATGATTTTGGTTTGTAGGTCTGAATCTTGATCTTAATAAAACCATCCTTATCCAAAGTTGCCAGTCCATGCCAGATCGAATTTTCGGCGATTGGCTGAATAATCATACTCGGTATGTAAACGGCATCTTCTTCAAATCTTTTATCAATTTCAATGCTGTAATCAAACGAGTAATCAAGTCGTTTTTTCTCCAGGTCCAGATAGTTCCTGAGCCGGTCTACTTCTTCTTCAAGAATGATCATAGGCATATTTATGGCATTCAGGTTTTGACGAATCAGATGTGCAAATTGTGACAGGTAGATTACAGCTTCGCTTCCTTTATTATTAAGCAGGAAATTTTGAATTGACCCAAGTGAATTAAATATAAAATGTGGATTCATCATTGACTGTAATGCCTTTTGTTCCATTACGATCAGCTGATGATTAACTTCTACTTTTTTCGTTTTTTGAATTCTGAACCTGAGAATAATAAGGAAAATGAACCCTATTGCAAGGAGAACGACAAAGGCCCAAAATGCGGGATATTCTAGTAGAGTTGGTTTGATAGTAATAACTAATTCAAGCGGGTTACTCCAGCCTGAATTTGATTTTTTGACTCGAAGCTTAAAAATATATTGTCCCTTGGGCAGGTTCTGGTATATCAGATTTATGCTGCTTCCTGAACCAACCGTCCATTTGTTTTCGGATCCTTGAAGTATATATGAATAAATGACAGAACCGGATGAGTAGCTGATACAACCAAAAGAAAGTGCTATTTTGTTCTTTCCGGTCAGTTTTAACTCATGATCCTGTAACGAATAGATGTTATCATTTACATTAATTGATTGGAGGTAGGGAATTGGTGGGAGCGAAATATTTTTAGCTATTGATGTTTCGGCGATAATTGTAAGCCCGTCATCACTTGCTATATATAATGTGTCTTTTTGGATAAGGATATCATTGATGTTATTGAAACTAATATTCAGAGGTTCAATATGGACAGGAGTTCCAGATATAATGCTCATTGGATTATGACATACAAATATGTCCTTGAGTGTTGCGAGATAGAGCGTAGAATCTTTGTATAAAATTTTATTAATCTGTTCATTTACCGGGATATCAAAAGCATCTGTTAAATTAAGGAACTTGTGATGGCTAAAGATATAAAGGCTATCTCCGTCGATATTGAAGAGTTCGGCAGAATCATTTAGAATCAGGTGCTCCGAAATAATGGTTCCATTAAACCGGGACAATTCAGGATATAGTTCCAGTTTGTTGTTTTCATACAGATAATTTTCTTTCGCATTTATAACAAGCACGTTATCAGCATTATAATACGCGTTATTGATTCGTTGGCTGATTTTCTGAGAGCCATTGTTTAACGATGGTTTAAAAGAATTGATAAAGAATAGATTGTTTTGATCAAACATGGTGATTACGAATCCCGGGCTGACATCAATAATTTTCTTTACAAAAACATTGTAATCCACACGTTTTTTATAGCTGATTTCCTTTGTAGCAGAATTAAGAGATATATCCTCAAACAGGTGAATTTTGGAGCTTATAGTACCCAGCATTAATGTTTGATCTAAAAATAAATATAAAATGTCAACAGGCTGCACTGTTTTTGGTACCGACATTGTATAAAAAACATCATTTTTTAATAAATAAACAGATTTTGAGTTAGCACACCAGATTCCAACCCCTGGAAAATTACACATCAGATGTACCCCATGATTATTAAAATAATCAGGATCTAAATGATTTTGTTCCAAAATATCATGACTGATCATATAGACGCCATCAGATTGTGAACTTACCCAAATATTCTGTTCGTGATCCTGTAAAAGCCCAAGGGCATCTTTAATATCGAAATGCTTAATAATTTTATTATCTTTAATACAATAAACGCCCTCATTGTATGCAGCTATCCAAAGGTAGCCTTCAGAGTCTTCAAGAACACTTTTAATTTGCAGTGCGTTAAAAGGTAATTTGATTTTCTCTTTTTGTAAACCAGCTGTAACCTTTAGTAATTCATATGAAAACACGCGATTCTGAAAGATATACGTTTTTACATAATAAGTATTATTACGGGCAGGAAAAACTGCAAGACAACGCAAAGTGGAATCGACAATTTTGATTCTTGATTTTTGAAATCTTTGTTGACTGTATATACCGATATTGCACCAAACAATCCACTGATTTGATGGGCTTTTGCTCAAATAAGAGACATTCCCTTTTTCCATTTTGCTTCCGATTACCGGAAATATTGATTCGAGATTTTCAAAGAGAACATCCTTAACTATTTTGTTATTTGTATCTAATGAAAATACATCTCCCTGCCAGTTGTAGAAATTGATAGTCTGATTGGTTGAATCAGTAAAAAAATCTAAAATGAAGCCCTTACCCATCAGCGAATTTAGGAAAGGTGCATTTTTACCATTATAAATGATATTGTTATAAATAAAGTTGACCGACCCATTATAGCTGAATATCCAAATCCGTTCTTTTGTATCTTCTTTAATCCGGACTACATCATTACTGCTTAAACCATCTCGCTTCCTGTATGATGTGAAGTTAGACCCATCAAACTTTACTACCCCTGCATCCGATGTGAACCATATAAATTTATGGCTATCCTGGTAAATCTGATAGATCGTATTCGATGGCAAGCCATCAAAGGTTGTAAAATGCCGGATGTATGGATTTTGCGCAAAGATAGTATTGCAAAATCCAAGGATGAAAGCAACGAAGAAAAAACGTACTATTCTCAAATTAGTCTAATGAAATTGAATAATGTTTCACTCTTTCACGAAATTCAGGCAGCTTACGCCTCGAAATATCCAGGAGTGTACCATCTTTTAACTCGGCAAAATTCCCCTGGAAACTGGAATAACCTGCCAGGAAATTCAGGTTAATAATTGTTGATTTATGAATTCTGAAAAATTCCGGACTTTCAAGTATCTTTTCGAACTCGCCTAAAGTGCGCGTAGCCATAATTTTACGATCTCCTGTAAGGTAAAGGGTCGTATAATTGTCATCAGCCTGCAGATATATTACCTCACCCACATTCACCAAACGAAATCCTAATTTATCAGGTATGGTGAGTTTGGTCAGAAGACCATTTTTTGATTGCAGATGCTCCTGCAAATTATGCAGCGACTGAGAATACACTTCCTGGTATTCCGAATGGCTTCGGCGAAGTTCAATGTAGTATATTGCCTTTTTGACAGCTTGTTGCAGCTCAAAAGGATTAATTGGTTTCATGAGATAATCAACGGCATTCGCTTTGAGGGCACGCAATGCATGTTCCTGGAAAGCGGTCGCAAAGATCACTCCGTAAATATTGTTTGGAATAGAACGAAGAAATGCAAATCCATCTTCTTTAGGCATTGATATGTCGAGAAAAATAAAATCCACCATATTGTTTTCAAGCAGAAACCTTCCTTCGCTTGCCGATCCGGCCAGACCACAGATATGAATTTCAGGACAGTATTGGCTCAACAATATTGATAAAGCTTCGCGTATTTTCTTTTCATCATCAATAATAATGGCTGAGTATGCTTTCATCTGTGAGTACTTGCTTTTTAAGGGTCAGATGGAATTATTCGCACCTTACTTATCTTTAAATGTGTTCATGAACTAGAGGTTCGCCAGATTAATCACAACATCACCTATGGTTGATTATTATACAATCATGGCTATTTCATCCGATAAAGATATTCTTTCTGCCAGTATATTTTCAAAAAATTAATAAAATACTGTTTGAAAATTTCACCCGGGTAAAATCGAAGCAAAAAACAAATTACTATCTTACCTGGCGTCCCTTTAAAACAGGACCTTTCCAGGGAAGAAAAATATACGTTATTGTTCCTGCAAGCCAATTAAACCTATTTCAGCAGTAAAAAATACTGAACTGGCCGAGAGCTTGTAAACAATGAATTATTATTTATAACTAACCCTTCAAAGGTTCAAAACCCTTGAAGGGTTTGATCATAAGTTTTATGGCTTAGCCCTCTTGTATTGCAAAGGCCATTCGATGTCGTCACCTAATATTTTTGCAGCGTGCAGGGCAAAATAAGGATCTCTCAATGATGCTCTTGCGATAAGAATCAGATCGGCCTGTCCTTTTACTAAAA
>JBBQGD010000212.1:0-5258 GCA_038322655.1 Bacteroidales bacterium
ATTTTCTCCTTCAACAGCGGTAGCATTGGCACTTGCAACCCTGATACGCTGATCCTGTAAAGCATTTGCTTCACCAACTGAACCGTCGCGGTTTTTCTCAGCTACAGTCTTTTTAGCGTCATTTATGGCTTTTGCAGCAGCTTCTTTACCTAAAGCTTCAATATATCCTGATTCATCACGGATATCTGTTACATTAACATTAATCAGACGGAGCCCTATTTTTTGCAATTCGGCTTCTACATTTTGTGAAACATTAGCCAGGAATTTATCCCTGTCAGTATTTATTTCTTCAATATCCATAGTGGCAACAACAAGCCTGAGCTGACCGAAGATAATATCCTTGGCAAGTTCCTGTATGGCGCTTAAAGGTAGTCCTAACATACGTTCTGCTGCATTATTCATGATAGAAACATCGGTTGAAATACCTACGGTAAAACGGGATGGAACGTCAACACGAATGTTCTGACGACTGAGTGCATTGGTCAGATTGACTTCGATGCTTATAGGTGTAAGATCAAGGTAAGCATAACTCTGAATTACCGGCCAGATAAATGCGGCACCGCCATGAATGCATTTTGCAGAGCGGTTTGTACCTTCTTTATTCAGCCCGGTCCGCCCGTAAACAACCAGAATTTTGTCGGATGGACACCTTTTATATCTTCTGAAAAGTGAAACAAAAGTGGTGAAAATGATGATTGCAAAAATTACTACAACGACTACTAAATAAGACATAATTTGAAGTGTTAAAGGATTTTTAAATAGTATTGAAATGTTTAAATGGTTTCAACTATCAGAATATTTTCATCAGCTAAACCGGTAACTTTAATGACCATATTGGTTGAAAGATCTTTATCCTGCAATGTTACTGCCTCCATTTCCCTGATTGAACCCTGGAAAGTTACCATTACTTTCCCGACATTCCCTTTATTGGCTTTTATCGGTAAGTAAACCTTACCGGTGGCACCAATGGCATTTTTCACTAAAACATTACCGCTGTCAGCCATTTTCGAGGTGAAATAAAACAGCGAAGAGATAATGATCATAGCTACTACGCCAATTAATACAGCCAATATTATAGTCAAAATCATGCTTGTCCCGGCATTATTTAATGCTAAGCCTGACCAGCTGAACACTGTAAAGAAAGCTATAAAATTACGAATGGTAAAAAAGCTGAATCCAGGACCCGAATCTTCGTTGCTATGTGAAATATCGTGTCCGGTTGATGAAATATCAGACAGAATATCAGGGATGTCGGCTCCGGGATCAGTAGCTCCTCCTCCGATTCCGGTGAATGAAATCACCACTTGAATAATGAAGATTACAGAAAAAGGTATAGCAATAAGCCAGAGTACTTTTTCGATGGACGTCAGGGCATCCCACCAGGTTTGCATAATGATTAATATTTGGTCAGAGCAAATATATGGATAAAAGAAAACTTTGATATGAATAATTGAAAAAATATTAATACTTAAATTTTGATATATTACGCGATGTAAATCTAAATTACAGAAATTCAAACTCCAAATTTCAAAGTCTTAGGTTACCTGGTTTTTGTAGTTAAAAAATCTATAAAGAATATCAGGTTTATATATTTATCTATTTCATCTTATGTGTCCATAAATAATTGCCGTTCGCATCTTTACTCGCAGTACTTAAGCTTAAACGGGTATCAATCCGGATCCGGGTAAAATAATCACGGAAAGATAAAGTAAAAAAAATACTCCCTATCGTAGGGTTATCAATATTGCGATAGTTTAGCCACAGTTCGCGTGGCTGACCTATCCAAATACCTGTTATGGCGCCAATGTAAGAATTATGCGCAATTAGTTTTTTCCCGTTTTTGTCGAAAATATATTCCCATTCACAACCGTAAATTGCCTGTCCACTGGGTTGAAATGCAGGAAGATACCAGATGCTGATAGTTACGTCGGGGTTGTTTATAACAAAAGCATTGAAATACATATTTGAAGTATCACGGATTATCTGAAATTGGGAATTTGCAATCGATAATGCAGATGCTAAAGCGTTTAGTTTTGAAGTGTCAGAAATTCCTTTGAAATCAGAAATCATATTAAATGAATCAATAGTTACGTGATTCTTAATCATAAATTTGTTTCCAATACTTTTTCCGCCGATGGAATGCCATATATTGTTTTGCTGAAAACTAAACCATTTTAAGTCAGAAGTTTCGGGTAGTTTGCTGAATTTGTCTTCAGCCAATTGATTATAGAATTCATATTCAAGCAGGTGATTTACAAATTTAAGTTGCTTGTTGAATTGTATTGTATCAAATACATGGTTTGGTGTTTGGGCGTTTCCCATCCATGCAAATACCGGAATCAAAATGATAAGCAGAAGTATTCTCATATTTTGCAGATAATTATTTTTTGAGAAAGGTATAAAATATACCAAATGAGAAATCGAAACGTGAAATGTTTTGGTATTCCGATTTATCGAGTGTGACAACTTCCTGGGTGCTTCCGTTGTCCTGTGTGAATTCTTTCAGGAATGCATGAATATAACTCCCCTGAAGTCCAATACTCAGGCTTGGAATAATCTCGTAGTTTACACGTAGCGAGGAAGATAAGCCTGGTGATGAACCTTTTAATGTAGCTGAATCGCCTACAACAGATCCTATGTTGCGGTAAAAGAGCCAGGCCGGGCCAATTCCTCCTGTAATTACAAGTTTATTGTTAACCAATGGTAGTCGTCCATAAACCATCGACGCTACCGTATTGATAGTCATTTTACTCGATAAATTAATATAATAGGTTTGAGAGAAGAATTTTATCGCAATACTATCCACTTCTTGTTTAGTGTTAAAACTGCTGTAGATTGCACCAAATCCTAAATAGCGGTTTATAAAATACTCCGATTCAAACCCATAATGCCAACCTGAACGCAGTTTATTCAGATAATCCTGGATTTCGGGAACAAGGCTGTCGGGCGCTTTTTCAATAAGACGGCTGGGGCCGATAAAAGCACCAACTGATAACCTGCCGGGACCTGCTTTGAAGTTGTAGTTGTTTTGTTGTTGGGCAATCAAATTTCCGGTAGCAACTATGACTAAGATAAATACAAGGTAGATTCGGTGCATAAAGGGAACTAGTTTAATGATATTTTTTGTAGTTATCGGTAGAATCTATTAACGCATTATATCAACAAATAGTTTTCAAACCAGGAATAAAAAAACGACGGCTCTTAATCTGAACCGTCGTTTTTTTAAAAATCTATTATTTGCTTTTATCCGGCGGGGTTGGAATTGCCGGTTGTTCTTTATAGTTTTTCAGTTCATCAAGAACAACTTCTATTGCTTTGTTTAGCTGATCGTCAATTCCTTCATATTCACGCGATGGATCATTATCAATTTCAATATCCGGATCAACACCATGACCTTCGATAATCCATTTGCTTTCGTCGGCCGAATAACTGGCAAATTCAGGTTTGCGCAAATCAGTGCCATCAACAAAAGGTAATGAACCCCTGATGCCTACAACTCCGCCCCAGGTCCGTTTGCCAATCACTTTGCCAAGTTTATATTTCTCAAATCCATAAGGGAACAGGTCGCCATCGGATGCTGAATAGTTATTTATCAGAAGCACTTTAGGCCCAAGCATCATTTTGGTAGGCGTATGCCCAATGCTTTCTACGTTCCGTGCCATGTTGCTGCGCTGAATCTCACGCCTGAGACGTTCCAGAATCATAGGCGATACGTTTCCGCCACCGTTGCCGCGATCATCAATGATCAAAGCTTTCTTATCCAATTGAGGGTAGAAATATTTCACAAACTCATTCAGTCCTTCAGGTCCCATATCAGGTATGTGGATATAGCCAACCTGGCCGTTTGTAGCCTTGTCAACTTTGCGGATGTTATTCTGCACCCAAGTATAATAATACAGCTTTGCTTCGGTGCCGACCGGGACTACCAGTACTTTTCGTCCACCTTCGGCTGGAGATGAGTTCAGTGTGAGTTCAACGTTTTTTCCTGCATTGTTTATTAATGCTGCATATATATTAGGCATATCCTTTGTTGATTTGCCATTTACGGAAGTAATATAATCACCTTTCTTAGCACCTACTCCCACATCGGTAAGTGGTGAATGCAAATCCTCGCTCCAGTTGGCGCCCATCAGTAAGCTATCAATGCGGAAATACCCGGAGGCATCTTTACTGAGTTGTGCTCCCAGCAGACCTAATTTTATTTTTTGCACATTTTTATGATCGCCGCCACTGATATATGCATGGCCAACACTCAATTCGGCTATCATTTCACCAATAAGATAGGTTAGGTCGTCGCGGTTATTAACATAAGGAAGCATTACAGCGTATTTGTCGTGCATAGCTTTCCAATCCAAACCGTGCATATTGGACACGTAAAAGAAATCACGCATCTGGCGCCATGCCTCATCATAAATTTGTTTCCATTCCTGATGATTGTTTACCCAGGTTTTCACATCAGACAAATCAATGTATTTATCAGGATTGATTTTAGTTGAAGGGAGATCAATCATCGAAAACTTGTTTCGTTGTCTTACAAGCATCTTTTTCCCGTCGGCTGTAATGTCAAAAGAAAGATCTTTTCCAAGTTCGGTTTCTTTTTTCTGTTTCAGATCATACATCTTTGCAAACATTCCTTTATCACTTGCAGAAATGTAATAAATTTTATCGTCAACTGACCAGATATTGAAATAGTTGCCGGCTTCAACCGGGATTTCGACTATGCGTTCCTGTATTCCTTCCAGGTCTATTTTAACAGGTTTAACTGCAGGCTCAGGTTCTTTTTTATCCGTTTTGTCTGATTTTTTATTTTTATCTTCCTTTACATTCTTTGCATCTTTTGCATCTTTCTGAGCTTTCGGAGCTTCTATTTTTACCGTATCATTGGAAGGCGCAAAGGGTGAGGGCGTGTCTTTTGCCAGCGTTACCATGTAGAGTTTAGCCATATTTTCATAGGCATAATTCCACTCAACATCGCTGTATGTTGGGTCGAAAGTGCGGTTGGAAGCAAAAATGAGGTATTTGCCATTGCTTGAAAAAACAGGCTGACTGGAGGAAAACCACTGATTGGTAATCTCATGCTTTGTTCCATCAGCAACATTATAGAGCATAATCTGATCCATATCGTTTTCCAGGCTGCGGGAATATGTAATCCAACGGCTATCGGGCGACCAGTTACAATCACGGAATTCTGATTCTTTCGATTTTTCAATCAGGGTGACTTTTTTTGTATCAATATCAACGAATTGCAGGCGATTCAT
>JBBQGD010000213.1:0-5257 GCA_038322655.1 Bacteroidales bacterium
CCGGCTTTCTTCTGTCTTTTATAAGAAGGCAGCCTTATGGGTTAAAGGCAGACAACGATACTGGACCATTCTCGATAAAATATTTGCTGCTCCGCCGTTCAATTTACCTGGCAGGAAACTGGCATGGTTTCACAGCGCATCATTGGGCGAATTTGAACAGGGCCGCCCTATCATTGAGGCTTTCAGGCAACAACACCCTGAATATCTGATCATGCTTACCTTTTATAGTCCTTCAGGGTACGAAGTGCGTAAGGCATATACCGGGGCGGACCTGGTTCTTTACCTTCCACTCGATACAAAATCTAATGTACAAAGGTTTGTTGATACAGTCCGGCCCGATATCGTTTTCTACATAAAATATGAATTCTGGTTCAACTTCCTCAGTTATCTTCAATCAAAAAACATCTCCACCATATTGGTTTCCGCAGTATTTCGTCCTGATCAGCATTTTTTCAAAGGATATGCTGAATGGCCCAGGAAAATACTGAAGGGATTTACTAGGATTTTTGTACAAAACGAAAGCTCAAAAGAATTACTTCAATTCATAGGAATCGATAATGTTGAAGTTAGTGGGGATACACGTTTCGACAGGGTTTCAGCTGTGGCAGCAAAACCAGCGACAATAGAGATTGCCCGGGTTTTTTCATTAAATCATAAAGTAATGGTAGCCGGTAGTACATGGCCTGCTGATGAAGACCTGATTTTCAAACTTATTTATCAAAACAAGCACAACCTTCGGTTTATTATCGCTCCGCACGAAATCAGCCCTGATCATATCTTCTCGCTCATGCGACGGGCAGGAAAAAAAGTCGCCCTGTTTTCAAAAACAACGGTTGAGGAAGTTAAAGATGCTGAAATATTAATTATCGACTCTATTGGTATGCTTTCACAATTGTATCAATACGGTACTTTGGCGTATATAGGCGGTGGTTTTGGCAATGGCATTCATAACATCCTGGAGGCTGCAGCTTTCGGGTTGCCTGTTTTTTTCGGCCCGAAATACCAAAAATTTAACGAAGCAAAAGAATTAATTGAGGTTAAAGGGGCTTTTGAAGTTAGTAAACCCGACGAACTGATATATAAAACCAATTTGCTGCTTTCGGACAAAAAAGCACTTTCACTTGCTTCCGCAGAAAGTAAAAACTACGTTAAAAACGGCTGTGGTGCCACTGAAATCGTACTCCAAAGAGTGAATGAATTGATTGGCTCAGGGATATAATAAGTGCTGAAACTGCTGATTGCGTAATTGCGGTTCAAATCCGGCTTCACTGATTGCCCGCTGAATCCCATCTTCATCGAAAGTATAGCTTGCCCCGGCAACACTCACCACATTTTCCTCAATCATTATTGACCCAAAATCATTGGCTCCGCCATGCAGACATAGCTGTGCAGTATCTTTGCCTACTGTTAACCAGGAAGCCTGAATATTCGGAACATTTGGCAACATCAACCTGCTGATGGCAATGGTGCGGACATATTCCTCAGCAGTAACTGAATTAGTAATTCCATGTAACTTCTTCAACGACGTACCTTCATCCTGAAAAGGCCAGGGAATAAAAGAAATAAATCCTACAGAGCCTGCCGGCTTTTCATCCTGTACTTCGCGGATATAAAGCATGTGCTGAATACGCTCTTCCATGGTTTCAATATGCCCGAACATCATAGTAGCTGAGGTAGTAAGTCCCAGTTTGTGAGCTTCACGCATCACATCCAGCCACTGCTGTACAGAGCATTTGTTACGCGAAATCGTACCACGTACCCTGTCGGAAAGGATTTCGGCTCCGGCCCCAGGCAAACTATCAAGTCCTGCTGCAATTAGTTCTTGTAGTGTTTCGCGGTAACTTATACTTTCGAGTTGCGAAATATGAACTACTTCGGGTGGACCAAGGGCATGGAGTTTAAGTTTTGGATATAGATCTTTCAACTGGCGAAATAAGCCTGTGTAGAAATCAAGTCCAAGTTTAGGATGCATGCCTCCCTGGAAAAGAAGCTGCTCACCTCCACGGGCGAAAAGCTCATCGATTTTCTCCTTGTATTGCTCAATGGTGGTAATATAAGCTTCCTTGTGATTGGCTCCACGGTAAAAATTACAGAACTGGCAGCCTGACACACAAACATTGGTATAGTTAACATTTCGGTCTATTAACCAGGTAACTTTTTTATCGGGATGAAGTCTGTTACGCACCTGGTTGGCAGTAAACATGAGCTCCGAAGTTGAAGCATTTAAATATAATATAACGCCCTCATCCAAAGTGAGATGAGAGCCTTGTATTGCTTTTTGAAGTATGTGGAGATATGTCATAATAAGATATTATGGCAAAAGTAGACATTTTCAGGATTTCATTTTGGAAGAAAAATATGAAACCAGAGAGGCATAGTGATAAATGTCAAATAACTACTCTTGCTTTTTCGTGCCTTCTTTAAAAATATCATAATCAAGCACTTTCAGCTTCCACCCTTTTCCCATTTTGCAATGTTTATTTCGCAACATGTAGCTTGTTGTGCCAAGCGCAGCAAAAGATCCGGTAACGATGGGAACCGTATTATCAATCAAAGGCTCTTCATGATTTATAGCATGATTGAACATACTCCCGGCAAAATAAACACCTCCGGCCAGAAACAACATCCGCCACGAACTGTTTAAAAATGGCCGGACCAGTCTTACTTCTTTCACTTTAGATAGTTGGAATGTATAATTTCTGTTGACAGTGCAGCTGGAATCATCAATATTGGTTATTTCGCCGCTCACAACAGATTCGGGATCTCCTATCCGGACAATAATCCGGTCGCCGGGATAATACATATATCGCTTTGTTTTACCCGGTTTCTGAAGCAGCAATACTTTTTGTGCATTAACTACCTGGCAAAATAAAACTAATAATAAAGACCAAATGACTAATAATGGTGCTCTCATAAACTGAGTTATTGATAACGATAAAATTAAACAAATTACTTCATATTAAAACGTTAAAAATGCCCAAAACTAACACCATTACTGTGATAAAAGGAAAGCAGAGATTGATATTTTTACGATATTTGTAAACTAATCAGGACTATAGGCATGAGGGTTAAATCTTTTTTCATTATTATTTTATTAGCAATATGGCTATTCCCGGGATGTAAAGATAATTCGTTGGACCAAGCATCAATACAAGGTACTTTCAGCAATATACCGGGAACTAAACTTTATTTATCCCAGGTGATGCCTAACAACAACTCCTTGATCGATTCAGTAATTACTGATAAATCAGGTAATTTCAGTATTTCTTTCCCAGTTAAAAAAGCCGGCTACTATTCATTGCAGCGCGATGCACAAAATGAAATAACACTTGTGGTTTCACCTGGTGAAGCAATAAAGCTGAACGGAAACGGCAATTCGCTGCGTGCTACTTACACTGTTGAAGGATCGAAAGATTCGAAGTTATATGCTGAATATAATGCGTTCACAACCTCTAACCTGCAAAAGGTAGATTCATTATCAAAGATTTTTGCAGATAGCCGTACAAACCCAGATTTCGTCGAGGTAAAAAAGCAACTGGATTCATCATATCTGGCTATATTTGATGATCAGAAGTCAAAAGTTATTTCGTTTGTAAGCAACCACCTGAATTCACTCGCATCACTATTGGTAATATCAAATAGTTTTGGCCCTAACCCTGTATTGTCGGAGCAAACACAACCGGATTTATTTCTGAAACTCGACAGCTCACTTTTTCTGGAATATCCTGAAAACGAACTGGTAACTACTTTTCATCAGCGAATGACAGATTTCAGATCTGAAATAGCAGATGCAAAAGTGCATGATAAAATCTTACAGCCAGGAATGCCTTCCCCTGAAATTATACTTTCCAACTCATCAGGCAAAGAAATTAAACTTTCCTCATTGCGGGGCAAACTAACGCTGGTTTATTTCTGGAGCAGCTGGAATGCATTGTGCAGGCAAACCAATATGAACCTTGCCAGCCTGTATCCCAAATATCATAACCGTGGTTTTGAAATTTATGCAGTGTCAATTGATTCAGATGCTGACCTTTGGAAAAGAGCATATTTGTTAGATAAAGCTTATTGGATACAGGTAAACGACCCGAAAGGACTTGAATCGGAATATTGCAAAACTTATGCTGTTAAAACTATTCCAAAGATGATATTAGTGGGGAAGGATGGTAATATTATTGCCCGCGACCCGTCATTTGGGGAACTGGAAAATTTGATTAAAAAGAATCTTTGATGGCGGATTGGCGATTTCGGATGGCGGATTGCGGATGATACTCATTCTTCTTATACCTTATAGCTTACACCTTACCCCTTAGCACCAACTTATAACTAACATATCAGCTAAAAATGGAGCCCACTAAAACCAACATATACTTTGCAAGCGATTTCCATCTTGGCATTCCCGACAGGTTAAGCAGCCTGGTTCGTGAAAAAAAACTGATCAGGTGGCTGGATATGATTCAGAAAGATGCTGAAGCAATTTACCTGATGGGCGACCTCTTTGATTTCTGGTTCGAATACAAAACTGTTGTCCCCAAAGGATATACGCGGTTGTTCAGTAAGCTTGCTGAGATCACTGAACAAGGAATCCCGGTACATTTTTTTAAAGGCAATCACGATTTCTGGGCTTTCAATTACCTGAATGAAGAATCAGGTGTAATTATCCATAACGGTCCACTGGAAATAGAGTTAAAAGGCTGCAAATTTTATCTTGCGCACGGCGATGGTCTTGGTCCCGGAGATCATGGTTATAAATTCCTGAAAAAGATTTTCCTTTCTAAATTCAACCAGTTTCTATTCCGCTGGCTCCATCCCGACCTGGGCACAAAAATGGGATTGTACTTTTCGCGTGGAAGCCGTATTTCGAACATGATAAAACAGGATAAAGATGAAAACTTCTTCCTGAATGACCAGGAAATTCTGCTTTTGTTTTCGCGTGATATGGCAGTTAAAAATCCTGAAGTTGATTACTTTGTATTCGGTCACCGCCACGTTCCGACTGATATAAAAGTATCTGATAAAGCCAGATGTATAATTCTCGGTGATTGGGTAAAGCATTATTCCTATGGGAAATTCGATGGGGAAACTTTTGAATTAAAATATTTTGAAAAGCAGGAAAAACAATAAATATCAGTAAATTGCCACTTTTACGTAAATCTAAACTTCAAGAAATATATACTATGGAAAATCTTAAAGATTACATCCAATCCAATTCACAACGCTATCTAGACGAATTGTTCGGTCTTATCCGTATTCCTTCAAT
>JBBQGD010000214.1:0-5150 GCA_038322655.1 Bacteroidales bacterium
CGGAATAATGCAGATGAGCAGTAGTGCCAGCAGCGGGTTAAAAAAACTTACTACAGCCCACATATTTCGTAAGGTCTTGGGGAATACACCTTCCTGCTGTTCTTCAACAAAATTGGCCGAACTTTCAAAACCGGAAATTCCCAACATGGCAACTGAAAAACCCAGGAAAAGTGCCATAACAATGCTTCCCGAACGAATAGGGAGATGCCAGTTGATGTGAAAAGTATCGAGTCCGTTATTAAACAGAAACCAGGCAGACGCCAGGACAAGTATAGAAAGGGTTGCTAAATGTATTATAAAGATTATAACAGCCACAAATGCTGATTCGCCGATGCCTAAGATTGCAAGTCCGGTAAAAGCCAACAATACAACAATAGTAGCTATAGTAACATTAAGCATTGAAAAAATTCCCTGCAGGTAATGCATGGCCTCACTTGCTGAAATTACTGCTGTGGCCATATACGACAATATGGTTAGCGTCGCGGCAAAGGAAGCCAGCCGTTTTGTTGAAGTATTTAATAATACATTGTACGCCCCACCGTTAAGTGGAAGAGCTCCGACAACTTCACTATAAATCCGGCGGAAAAAATATAAAACCATGGCAACAATCAGCAGCGATATCCATGCAAACTGACCCGCATACATAATTGTTAACGCCGAAACATACAAACACGATGAACTGATATCATTACCACAAATGGCAGTCGATTGTAATTCGTTCAGTTTTTTATGAATTATTGTTTTCATTATTTGGTTTTATGGTCGTCCGGGGTTTTTCGAACACTGATATTAAATGCCGGAGCAGTATAATCTTTGCTTAAATAGCCAACCGGAATTGAAGTCATATTGCCATCGCGTTCGGCCCTGTAATGTGGCGAAAGTATCTCGATACCTCTTTCATTGCACACATCCTGAATATTCTGATGCAGATCGGAATAAATAATTGCCTGCTTGTTAGCTTCATTTATATAGGCATTTACCTGATACGATACATAAAAGTCATCAAGGCTTGTTTGCAGCACAAAAGGTTTAGGTTTCTTCAAAACCAGGTCAGTTTTCAACGCTGCATCAATCAAAGCCTGGTGCATATCCCTCCACGGTACATCGTACCCAATGGTAACAGTTGTATGAATAATCAATCCTTTTTTAGGAGCATCGCTGCTATAATTGGTGGTATGACTACTCATTACAGTAGAATTCGGTATTGAAATAATTTCATTTTTAATTGTTCTTATACGTGTAACCAGCAATGATTTTTCGATTACATCGCCTGTTACATCGCCAATTTTTACCCGGTCGCCAATTTTGAATAACCTCATATAGGTCAATACTAAACCGGCAATAATATTTGAAAGAGATCCTGCTGAACCAAAAGTAAAAAGGAATCCTAAAAATACTGATACGCCTCTGAAAACGGGAGAATCGCTTCCTGGCAGATAAGGAAAAATAACAACAATCTCAAAAGCAGTAATCATAACACGAATGATCTGGTAGGTAGGATTTGCCCAGTCAGGATAAAACCCACGTAAACGCAACTTTCCTCTTCCAATCTCGGTTTTCAGAAAATGTAGCCCGATGAATACGTAATGAAAAACAAAAATTATTACTAGGATTGTAATCAGGTTTGGCAGGTAATGCCAGAGTCCAAATGCAATTCCTTTTACCGGTTTTAAAATGAATTCGAACAAGGTATTTGCAAAATTACGTGTCCAGGGGAATAGCCCGAATAATATGGGTAACGTAATGTAGATGATAAGCAATATTATAAACCATTTAATGAAGGTATTGACTAACAGTAATGCTTTAACCTGTCGTCCGGCATCAAACAATGTATAGTTTTTAATTACTATTCCCTTTATCCTCTTTCCCTGCTGTTGTTCTATTTTTAAGGCTGTCCAGAGGAATAGTTTCCTGGTATATGCCAGTAAAGCGCCGATAATAGCGATAACCAATAATGCAAGTGCAACACTTTTCAATATACTTAAAGAGCTGGTCTGCGATTTATAATACATTATCGCATCACCAATTATCTTTTTATAATCGGCGGCAAGTTCCCGCTTGGTTGTGTTATGCCAAAGCGCATCATTTTCATTTACACTTACAATTATTCTATCGTTGTAAGCAACGTCGATAGTTGTTTCAGATTCAACAAGTTTTAAGGAATCCGGTTTAAAACTAAAATCACTTTTTATTAGCGATATCCTGTCGCGTATTGCCTTTGCACGTTCCTTTGCTGAAAAACTTCCTAGACTATTGTAGATTAAAAACAAAGTATCATCAAAAAAACCTGTAACCGGATAGGCTATGGCTCCTGATCTTAAAGAATCTATCTGGACCTTTTTTTTCTCAATACGAATGGCATCCTTACTATTTAACTCCTGAAGCTCTTTTTGTAACTTTTCTTTGGTGAGATTGTCAGCTGTACTAAGCGAATTAAGCCGTTTTTCCAGTTCTACCTTCTGTATTGAATCAGCTACACGTTGCTTCTCAATTTCTGCCAGTTTTGCCTGGTAGTTCTGCAACATTATAGCATTTGCTGAGTCAACGTTGTGAGACAAGGTATCTTTTTGCCCAAGTCCAATCTCAGCCGAAAAAAGAAACAGTAAACCCAGTCCGACAATAAGTTTAGTATGTCTCATAGAATATTGCCTTTAATTTGGTTTAAAAAATTGAGTAGTCAGCCTTTATTAATGCATTTAATCAAAAATCAAATGACCTGGTTGATTTATCTTAGTTACAGATATCAGGTTGAGACGATCAACCAATTATTTACAAACCATTTAAACATATTGTTTCAGGCAAGGGTAAAGATGAATTCTGTCCAAATAAAGCAATGAGATTATTTAACAAAAATAAGAAATAACTTTTGTCTTTTATTATTCGCTGGTATATTTACCATCGTAAACAAAAAATGCAGGAATCCAAAGTTTGGTTAAAGTCTTTTCAACTCATAAATGTCTTTTCGCCGGTCACGCAAATTCCTTACACTTCCCTGCAGGTTAAGTTCACGCAAGAGGTCAATATCAACATCACAAATCAATATCATTTCAGTATTTGGAGTTGCTTCAGCTTTAATCCCATTGGTAGGAAATGCGAAATCGCAGGGAGTGAAAACCATAGATTGAGCAAACTGAATGTCCATATTATGAACTTTTGGCAAATTGCCTACACTGCCGGCAATGGCAACAAAACATTCGTTCTCGATTGCCCTGGCCTGTGCGCAGCTTCTCACTCTTGAATATCCGTTTTGTGTATCGGTAAGGAAAGGTACAAATAAAATATCCATTCCTTCATCAGCTAAAAGACGGCTTAATTCCGGAAACTCTACATCATAACATATGAGAATGCCTATTTTTCCACAGTCGGTATCAAAAACATTAAACTGGTTTCCAGGCTGCATTCCCCATACTTTTACCTCATCGGGAGTGACATGAAGTTTTTCATAACGTTCAACTGTTCCATCTCTACGGCATAAATACCCGGCATTGTACAATTTGTTATTCTGAATTTCGGGCATGCTTCCTGAAATAATATTTATGTTGTACGAAATGGCCAGTTCCGAGAATTTCTGGACAATGGTTGAAGTATGTTTTGCAAGTTCCCTGATGGCTTCAGGTTCGGATAAATGATTGTTTTCGGCCATCAGCGGAGCATTAAAAAACTCGGGGAACAAAGCGAAATCAGATCTGTAGCCAGATACTGAATCAATAAAAAATTCGACTTGCTGCATAAGTTCTTCCAGGTTTTTATAGGGACGCATCTGCCATTGTATCAAACCCAGACGAATTATTTTTTTTGTTGTAAAAGCTTTTGTATTAGGCTTCTCATAATAAATGTTATCCCATTTCAGCAGAACCGCATATTCCCCTGAGGCTATATCACCTTCAAGGTAACCTTTCATAACTTTTGACGGGTAAAAGTCATTGGATATCTGGAAGTTAAAAACGGGGTCGTGAATTTCCATCCGCCTTACTTTTTCAATGTACTGCTTGGGTGAAAGTTTATCAGAGTATTTGTGGTAATTTGGAATCCGCCCTCCAAATACAATGCCTTTCAGATTTAAGCGTTCGCACAACTCTTTCCTGTAGTCATATAGCCTGCGGCCTAACCGTAATCCCCGGAATTCTGGTTTAATAAACACGTCAATACCATACAGAATATCTCCTTCGTTGGTATGTGTGTTAAAAGTATAATTGCCTGTAATATCTTTATAGGTATGCCGGTCATTGAATTTGGAATAATCAACAATAATGGACAATGCACAGCCTGCAATCTGGTTGTTTACCTTAATAACTACCTGTCCTTCAGTGAAAAGGCTGATAAGTGTATTGATCTGATGTTCTTTCCAAAAGGAATTAGGCATGCTTGTATATGCCTCAATCATTGCTTCTTTAAGTTCCTGGTAGTCATCAACACTTAAGAATGCCAACTCAACATTTTCTATTTCCTGCATAAATCTTTAATAAATTGATTATTTTGCATCAGAGCAAGTTCGCTTTAGCAAAGTGCTGAACAATAAATAATTTCCCACAAAAATAAGGTTTTTATGGTGGATTAGCAAAGGCTGTAGCTCACTATCTGAGCTTGGTTGCCTTTTACTTTTATACAAACAATGAAATGTTGTTTCTGTTTTTAAGTGGCGTGAATGTCTTTGGTTGAATGCATTGATAGCGGCTTTTAATCAGTCTTCTACAAAACAATTTAATTGAATCTAACATGATAGGATGTGAAGTTGCCTGAATTTTATTTTTAACTCAGTATTAGCCCTTCTATTCCGGTATAAATTTAAAATCCACCCGCATGGCAGGTGGATTTTAAAAAGAAAAATAAATTGCTGTGATTTTCTTAGTAAGTAATTTGAATCAAATAATGTCGCATCAAATACATGGATTCTATACTGGGTTGACCCCTCTAAATCTCCCCGGAGGGGAGACTTAAAATCCGTGCACTAATCAACAATCAGTGCATAGCTCCCACTCCTTGGAGAGGGCGAGGGGAGAGGTCAAATGCAACACGTGATTGTTCTTGTTACTTAGATGCTAACAAATGCTTACATATTAATTTTATTTCTTTTCCAAAAGTTTGAAGAATTGATCCAGTTGTGGAAGAATAACAATTCGGGTGCGACGGTTTGCTGATTTTCCACTTGC
>JBBQGD010000215.1:0-5060 GCA_038322655.1 Bacteroidales bacterium
TGGTGATGCAGAGCTTGTTCTTTGGTGAAAATTCCACTGATAACACCGCGATCCATCGGTAGTATGCTGTAATGTATGCCTGTTGTAGTATCACTGGGATGCAGCAATAGGTTAATGCTGCCATCTTTTTCAACCAGGCCATACCCGGCAACTACACCATCTCTGACCAGGTATTTGTTGAAATCAGATTTGATCTGCGTACAGATATCTTTTAATTCTTCTGCCTTTTCAATGTTTCCAGCTAGCCGGTAAACAAATTGATATTCCGAAAAAGCCTGGTAGGTCATTTCAACGGTCCAGCTCGAAATCATACGCTTGGCCAGATCCTTGCTGACCGGTTGCAGTGAATCATTCCAGTCGCCACCTCCGAAAGGAACCAGGGCAGTGCCGGGAATAAAGGAATACGTTATCATTTTTATCAATCTGTCGAGATGTTCACTCAGCGGAGTTTTTTCGGCATGTGCAACTCCTTTTTCATGATAGTATGGTAAAACCTCTTCAAGGAATTTCACATCACCTGTTACCTTAATGTAGCTGCTAAATGCTATGATACACCAGTAATACACATCGCCATGACAGTCGCCGGCGCGAATATTAAAATAGCTGTCGAACATCCACCATTGCGGCCAGTCCCCAATGGTATTCTGGTTTGAAAAGATGGTCCGGAGCACTTGCTTTGCTTCCTCATATTTTTGCAAAGTCAATAACAAGTCGAAAGGACCTTGCGAAACATCACGTGTTCCCCACGCAGCCCCGCCAAATTGCTCCAATCCGTGTGGTGTCAGGAAATGAGTAACCGCATTCATGCAAAACCAGGGCAGAATTTCTTGTATTGCAGCGGTATCTTCCTGGTTTCCTTTCAGCGAAAGGTTTAAACTCATATCATTCAAACCGGATTGTGCATCCAGGCAATCAGCAGCAAATTGATTGTCTGCATTTTTGATTTTTTCAAGATTTGCTGTTTTACAAACCTCACCAATAAAGCTCATGCAAAATTGAGTAGTTTCGTTTACCGCGATCACAAAAAAGGAATCACCATGGCTTTTACTGTTGGTAAAGAGAGCTTCGTCACCAGAGGTTGAAAATCCGGAATGGCTGTTTATAACAATGCGGAATTGTGCCAGCGGGAATTTATCAGCGATCATACTCCCTGCTTTGGGTCTGGAAATAAACTCATCATTCGCAGCACCGGGAGCAACCGTCCAGCCATTGCTTTTGTCAAAATGGTTTGTAATAAGCAATTTAACTTTTTTGCCACTAAGTACTTTAAAATCAAGGTTGATACGGGCAGAGGTTTTTGAAGTCCAGGTACGCACCTGAAAAATAGTTGAGCCAAATTTATAAATCCAGCGGCAATGGTTCAGTCCCATTTCAAATGCAGATGGGACACCGAGCAGATAGCGTTGGCCCTCAATTTCTACAAATATTCTCTGTCCTGTTTCGGGCGAATCGTTGAACTGACTGGTAACGACGGAAAGTAAAATATTGAAATTGGTATTGCCCTGTGTAATTTGAGAGTTAAAAGCTCCGAACGCATATGAGGTTGTTGAACCAATATTTTCATCGGCTTTATAACCGGCTTCGGCTTGCAGAATATGACCATGCGGGCGGTCTGCCAATATTTCTTTTTCACGCAGCATTACGTGGGTATTCGGGCCATAAAAAAACGACAATAGTTTACCGTTTTCAACTTCATTGTGCCGCCTGTTGATACTAAAAAAAATGTTTATTTCTTCATCTTGCAAATCAACTACAGGTAAAAAAGCTGATGTGTTGAAAATATTTTTATCAGGTGCTAACAACTCGATCTGATCCTGGGCTTGAACTTCGTCATGAAATTCCTTTATTTTGTAAGGGAGCTGGTGTAGATCAGCAGATGAGGTTGCCAATGGATGATCAGGCAAGTATAATGCTACAAAAACGCTTTTGTGTTTCTCATTGGCAGCCAGAGTAAATGGATTCTCCTGTAAGGCAATTATTGATAATTCACCTGAATATTCACCTCCGAGTTTTTTTTTCGTCACACCTTCCGGAATTCCTGTTTCACGGAATGTTTTGCCCAAAAACTGCATTCCATCTGTACTTGCTGAGGCAGCCGAGTTTTTGCATGCCAGCATGAGCCAAGGATTGCCAACTGATTCTTTAGTATTCTGGCGGCAACAAAGCACCGAGCCAAACTGCTTGTCGTCAAGAATCAGCCGTTCCAGGTACTGGCTGACATAATATTCGTTAACCAAACCATTTGATATTGGTTTCAACCCGACATCCTGTACATAAACCAGGTCAAGCGCAACGGATTCTGATGTGGTATTTTGTATATCGATGCTCCACTGCCAGCTCATGCTCTTTGTCGAAAGTTGAAGTGCACAAACATATTCGATACCATCCCAGTTGCCTTTGGCTATAAAAGCATGCTCATTTATCAGGAAATGGCTGTTGCTTTCAGGACCAAATAGGGCTTTGAATTCAATAGGGTTTGTCCTTTTCCTCAGGTAAATGTTGGCTCCTGATTTTGAAAAAGGTGTTGCAGCTTTGAGGCTAATCCGTATCGGGTCAACCTCTATGTGTTGTATTGAGCCGTTCTCAAGGAAACAGAATCTGAGACCGGATGAATTTTTGATTTCCATTTAGCTTAGTTTGATAGTAAGAATCATTTCGCTTTTGTGTTTGTGACTATAAATGAATGCAATACGTTTTTCGTCACGCGATATCATGACAGGTTTATCATTCATTGTGGCTGAACTGATCATTTTTACTCCGGGGCCTTCAAACACAATTTCTCCGGCCAGGTCACGATCCCCGTAAAGGGTAATTTTCAGATTTTTGTTTGCATGATCAATACTAAGAATATCAGAAGTGCTGTGGAGAATCTTTAAATCGTCGTAAACGTTAATGCATATAGGAGTTAGTACACCATACAGCGGAGGCCACAACATTTCTTTGTTTGCATAAGGAATTGAAACCATTTCTCCGCTTTCAGGATGAGTGTAGGTTACTTTGGCGGTATGCTCTTCGTTGTAGTAATTCCCGATGAACAGCATAGCTGATTGATCATCTGTGAAACGTTCCCTTACATTAATATGATAATTATCAGAATCAGCCTGCCTGAGTTTTGCATCTGATTTATTGAGAAGTGCTTCATAAACGGTTTTCTGTCCTTCAGTGTCGAATCCAATCCAGGTTCCCAGGTGTATCAATGTTCCTTTTCCAAAGGTTTTTGAAAATCCGCCGGCAGAACCCCTGATGGTGCGTGCGATAATTTCTGATCCTGCTAAAGATTCTTCCGAAAAAATGCTTTGCGGATTGGCACACTTGATATCTTTCAGGTCGTACACATCAATCAAAGGTGAATCAATAGTTTCACTTCCCGATGGTGCTATTGACAGTGCATCGCGAATAATAGTGCATGGTTTCTGCGACATTTCACGATCAGGCAGATAAGGGAAAAGCACCAGGTTGCCACCAGCCAAAGTATAGTCAACAATGGTTTGCTGCGCTCCGGCATTCATTTCGTCAGTGCTGAAGGCCCATACCTGTTTATACCTGCTTAATGTTTCAACCGAGGCTTTATTTAGATCTGCCATATCGTAATCGATATTTAGAATCTGTAAAGCTTTGAGCAATCCATCAAAATAAGCAGGCCTGCGGATGGCGGATGCATTGAATTTTAACTCAGATTTTCCTGTTTCGGGCCGTTCGAGTTCGGTTGCGTAATAAGGAGGATAAAAAAGGACACAAACCTCGGCTTTGCGTTTTGCTTTCACAATAAGGTTTTCGGAAGTGTTTAAAACCTGGTTCATTCTTTTTACCAAAGGGAAAGCGCTTGTACGCTCAGCTTCAGGAGTAAGTGGATTGAACCAGTAAAAAGTGTCGCCCGAATACCCTTTGTATCTCAGGTTTCGCCCCTGCGAGAACATATAATAATTCCACCCGACCAGCCCGTTGGCAATGCTTGCTTTATAAAAAAGTTCCATCTCACGTGGATTTGTCTCCACATGATGTTCGCGCGAGCCGCACTGGAATTCGGCAGCAAACAAGGGCTTGTTGCCCTGCATGGCTAAAGTAATATCATTAATAATCCTGTCATCATGCAGGTTACGGTACGAAAAGAATTCGGGAATGTGATCGACCCCGAAAATAATTTCACTCTTATCTTCAAATAAATCCTCGTACATGGTTATGTTCACAGGGAATTCATATCCATTGCCATAAATCCAGCCCGGAAGATTGTGAAACAAAGGAAGTGTAACACCACGGTCTCTTGTCATTTTCGTCAGCAACCGAAGATAGTCGCCATAATAGGTTCTCCAGAATAAGTGCCATTCATAATCGCGGCCACGATCAGCTTTTGATGCATAAGGGAGGTTGCCATCGGGAGGAAGTTCTACACCGGCAAAGTCTTTATAATCTGTTCCCCACAAATTATTCACTTCACTGATGCTGTTAAATTTTTTGGATAAATACGAGCTGAAATGATCCTTCACAATTGGGCAATAATCGCCCTGGTGCGCAAGCCACGAAAATACACCGATCTCGTTGCATATCTGCATCATGATGATATTTCCACCTGACGATAATTGACGCTTGCTGATAAAAGGCATGATGTGATCGTACCAAAGCGCCACCTTTTCCAGGTAAATCGGGTTGAAAAGGCTTACACCGTCGCTGGCAACTTTTTCACCTTTGCTGTTGCGCATTTTTACATCGTCAGCATATTGTTCCAAAAACCAATCGGGTAAACCGGTTCCACGGGTTTCAGCCAGTATAAATGGCCCTGGTTTTACTATGCAATGTAATCCGTGAGCCTGGCAGCGATCGAGCCAGCCTTCCAGGTCGCGTTCAGGAAGAGATGTACCTTTTAAATCAAAAACTCCTTCCTCATATTCGTGCCATGCCCATGGTACATAGGAGCTTACGGTGGTCAGACCGGCTTCTTTGGCTGCATCCAGATGCAGGTCCCACAACTCGCGCTTAATTCTGAAATAATGAATCTCACCCGAATTAAGAAATACCTTTTTATCGTTAAGGTAGAAACTATCTTCTTTAATGGTAAATGTCAT
>JBBQGD010000216.1:0-5026 GCA_038322655.1 Bacteroidales bacterium
CCATCCCCAAGCCGCCCCCGTTCCCCCTACCAAAACCGCCATTCACCGATTTCCTGTTTCACACACCATTTAACCCATGTACATTTGCTTCAACAAATATTAACCATATTAATCTCAGAGCCATGGATTACAATTATAACAAAAAAGACAGCCACAGCGAACCTGAAAATGCTATTGAAAAAAGAATACCGGGGAAAGCTGCAGTGCTGGGCGTGCTGGTTATCGCTGCCGGACTATTATTGCTGGCCCGTAATACCGGATATCTCAACGAATCCGTAAGCCGGATCATTTTCTCGTGGGAGATGCTGCTTATAGCAATTGGAGTCGTCAATATTTTTTGGCGTCAGTCATTATGGTCAGGTATTATACTGATAGGAGTGGGGAGCTTCTTCCTTCTGGTGAATTTCTATCATATGCCATTCAGTACATGGCAGTTATTTCTGCCGGCGCTAATTATATTGGTTGGGCTAAAGATGATATTCGGGCCATCGCGTATGGAAAGAGGCATGTTCAAACAGCCCATGTTTAATCATACGGTTGGGAATGAAGATTTTTTTGAAGATATCGCTATATTCGGAGGTGGCGAACGTAAAGTTGTTACTCCGAATTTTAAAGGCGGACGCATGATTGCCATGTTTGGAGGTTCAAAAGTGGATCTGTCACATTGCAATATTGCCCCCGGTGACAGGCCAATGGTAGAAGTTGTATCTATATTTGGCGGGTCCGGACTGCTTGTGCCTTCCGACTGGAATGTAAAAGTGGAGGTTTTCAATATCTTTGGTGGCTATGTTGATAAACGTATCGCTTCACAGATTGATTACAATAAAACCCTTATTATAAAAGGAGTTACTATCTTTGGTGGTGGCGAAGTAAAAAGTTTCTAATTTTGAAGAAGGATGTAAAATGTCGGAAGTTCAATATCAGATTTTTATTTAAATATCCTATGTATTAATTCCGACATCTCACATTCAGCTTATAGTACAGGCTTATAACTCATATCTTATAACGCATAATTCCCATTGAACAGATCATTTTTTACACGTAACCTTTGGATTTATTATGTTGTATTCTGGACAGCTGTTGCAGTTATCCAATTTGCGATGTCATATGGTGTTTATGGCCAGAAGTTATTAACGTCAGTTACTGATAGCATTGTATCGAACCTGGTTTTTGGTTTTCTAGGAATTGGATTATGGTATACGGTTCGATTCTCGGGGAAACAAATAAGTGGTTTTGTCAAAAATCTTTCTTATCACCTTGCAGGTTGTGCCTTCACCATTCTGATCTGGCAGTTTGTCTCCTATTCATTTCTAAGGTTATTTTTCGGAAATGATGATATTTTTATGAACTTCCTGGCCGAAGCATTGGTAGTAAAGGTTTTGACAGGAGTTCTGATTTACTTTCTGCTTATTTCAGTCGATTACCTGATTTTGAACTTTGAAGAAATGCAGGAGCAGGCCGAACACGAAGCTTCTCTTTCAGCCATGCTTCGTGATGCTGAACTAAATATGTTACGATCACAGATAAGGCCCCATTTCCTGTTTAATAGTTTGAATTCTGTAAGTGCGCTTACACTCTCCAACCCACAGGCAGCCCAGGATATGATTATCAAACTTTCGGAGTTTATGCGTCATTCTCTTACCCTTGGAGCTGAGACTATGAATTCTCTTGATGATGAATTATATCATGTGGGGCTCTATCTCGATATTGAAAAAGTTCGCTTTTCCGACCGGATGAAAATCGAAAAATCTATTGACCCAAAATGTGGCAAAATGATGCTTCCTGCCATGATTCTGCAACCCTTACTTGAAAATGCGGTAAAACATGGTGTAAACACTATGCTTACCTTATGCATCATCACCCTGAAAGCTGAATGCAATGAATCATACCTGGGTATCTCAATCAGCAACAATTTCGATCCCGATGCTGTTCCCCTAAAAGGTACGGGGACGGGTTTAAGCAATGTTAAAAAACGAATGACTGCAATCTATGGCCGCACCGACTTGCTTGTGTCTAAAACATCAGATGAAACATTTGAAGTTAAACTTCATATCCCCGTTCAAAGAGTAAAGAGTGCTGCTCCTGATAAAAAAGATGAGTAAATTTGTTTTATACTATTCCTTTAAGTGTTTATCGCCCTTGAAGGAATTAAAAACAACAAAAATCACAGCTCTTACAAATCCTGATGCAGATTATCGTATCAAAATTATCAATTTTCTTTTAATTTTGTTAGTCTATTGTTTAATGCAAATTGTAATCCTATGCACCCAATCTCAACCATAATTATCGACGATGAGTCGCTGGCACGCGAAATAGTAAGGCGTTATGCTGCTGATATTGAACCGCTGAATGTAGTAGCTGAATGTGGTGATGGGTTCGAAGCTCTCAGGAAGATCCAGGAGCATAAACCTGATTTATTGTTTCTCGATATCCAAATGCCAAAACTCGATGGATTCGAGTTACTCGAAGTTCTTGATTACAATCCGGCTATTATTTTTACTACTGCTTTTGATCAGTTCGCCATAAAGGCATTTGAGATGAATGCGGTTGATTATCTTTTAAAGCCTTTCTCAAAAGACAGATTTGAAAGCGCCGTTCAAAAAGCAATTCAGCGGATTGGCCTCGAAAAATCCAATGTTACGGCATCACTGGATAATTTAAAAGAGAATGTGCAAGAATCACGAGGTACGCTTGATCGTTTTGTTACACGTCTCGGATCAAAAGTTACAGTTATTCCGGTCGATAGGATCTGGTACATTGAATCGGCCGACGATTACGTTATGATTTATTCTGAACTGGGAAATCACCTGAAGGAAAAAACTATGAAATATTTCGAAGAACATTTACCTCAGAACAATTTTGTTAGGATACACCGCGGTTCAATTATCAATTTATCTCAAATTTCAGCTATCGATCCATATACCAAGGATACACACATGGTTACGTTAAAATGTGGTGCTAAGTTGCGGGCAAGTGCTGAAGGATATAAAAAGCTCAGGGCTTTGCTTTAGGTGTCTTCATTATCTGGTGTCTGCACACCCGCAGGGTGTCTGCACACCAGATAATGCAATGCAAGAATTAAAAAATCTCAGCTACATTTTCTTCCTTCAACTCAATTACTCCTATTTTTACAAAATCTATTTCAGACAGATAGATATATTGCGCCCAGATGCCAGATAATTGCATGGTGCCTGATGTGCAAAGAGATTTAAAATGTAAATAATCATCATGACTGAAGAAAATAGGTTGCTTGTTTATGCCCCTGTTATATACATGATAAATTCCGGGTTGTGAAAATCTCATAGCTTAAAATTTGTTAGGTGTCTGACACCTGAATGCTGAACTGAAACAAAAATAAGGAAAATATAAAATGTCAGACACCCTCCGGGTGTGCAGACATTAAAGCAAGGTTTTCATAGCTGTCTGTAAACCCGCAGTGTGTCTGACACCTGTATTGCCCTCTAAACAAAAATAAACAAAATATTAGAATGTCAGACACTCTTCAGGTGTACAGACATTAAAAGCTTTCACTACAAACTCATCATTCAAATATCAATATTTTTTGTTCCTTTGCATCAACTAAATATTCGAACATCCGCATTCCGACATCACTCATCCGTCATCACCATGCACTTCCCCATATTCTATCTTATCAATTTTTCAATTATCCTTGTAGTTTTGATATTCCTTATTAAATATGTGTGGGATATGTTTTTTGGCGAAAACTATGAGCCGCCGACCTGGGAAAATGCACGAAAGGAGGGAATGCTCAGCCGCGAATTGCTCAAAGCATCGCGAAATTATCCCGATAAAGTTCGCTTATATAATTTCTGGTTGCAGATTCAACGCATCAATAAGGATAATGTAACAGGCGACTTTGCAGAATTGGGAGTATATAAAGGCGATAGTGCCCGCCTCCTGCATATATTGGCCCCTGATCGTACTTTTCATCTTTTCGATACTTTCGGGGGATTTACCAGTACCGACTTACAGCCTGAAACCGGCAAGGCGGCTGAGTACTCAACAAAAAGTTTCGCCGATACGTCTCTTAATAAGGTTTTAAAAAATATAAACGGCAATCCTGACAAACTGAAAGTACATGCAGGTTATTTCCCTCAGTCAGCTCAAGGAATGGAGGAAACTATATATTCTCTTATAAATCTCGATGCCGATCTGTACAATCCAACCAAAGCCGGGCTTGAGTTTTTTTACCCGCGCCTTTCACCCGGAGGAGTTATCTTTGTTCACGATTATAACTCTAAATGGGACGGTTTGATAAAAGCCGTTGATGAATTTGTAGTCACTATTCCTGAATCGTTAATTGTAGTACCCGATCTCGATAGTACGGTAATGATTGTAAAGAATAAATTGTAATGTTACCTTTTTCTTACTAAATCACTGAAGTTTAAAAATATATTGAGACTCTTCTTTTTCTCAACCTCTTCATTTTCTTTTTCTTAACAAGAAATTCGATTCACTTTCATAAAATTCATAATAAATATTTTAGCCTGGGTGTTGTTCGTATGAAATAAGTTGTATCTTTGCACCCTCCTAAAACAGTGGCCTTTAATAAAGGCAACCGTTTATAAGCGAAGGACTAAAGATTTTTGATAGTCCGGGAAACCTGAGAAATTAAGACGATATAGGTTTCAAAACACGATAATGGTCACGGTTACTCGTTGCCAGCTTTTGCGAAAGCCTCTTGTGTTGAACGTCTTAGCATCAGAATTGTATCCCGTTGTAACTGAAATTGGCCCTTTGTCGGAGAAAACCGCAACGGGCATTTTTTTTTGCCTGTTACGAAAAAAGGCGAATAAATTACAAATAGTATGAATTACCACATTGTAAATCAAAAATTAATTGTACTTTTGCAGCCCCTTAGGGAAAAAATAGCTGAAACAATAGAAAAATCAATAGATTCAATATGCCTACAATAGCACAACTGGTTCGTAAAGGTCGTCAGAAACTGACTGATAAAAGCAAGTCGCCGGCATTGGATTCATGTCCTCAACGCCGCGGGGTTTGT
>JBBQGD010000217.1:0-4992 GCA_038322655.1 Bacteroidales bacterium
ATTGCAATCGTGTATAATTACGTTGCTTCTTTTGTTAATGGTTATGGCAACCCTGCCTGTTAAATTATCCCCATTAAATGATATACCCGAAATATGCTGATTGCCGTTTGTTCCTTCTGAACCGCTTCTAAGGTCTAAGATGCCGTAACTTTCGCTTGCATTGTAATGTGATATAATGGTTGTATTGGCAACACCTTCACCTTCTACGCTGACACCTATAGAAAGAGGGCAATAAGCAGATTCCGTAAAAGAACCTTGGCCAATGTGGATAATGTCACCTGATTTTGTAACAGTTGTACAAGCTTTATACAAAGATCGCCATGGAGTAGTGATTGATCCATTGCCGGTTTCATCACTTCCGGTTTGAGAAATGTAATAGGTCACTCCGCTAGCCTGAGATTTCAGATTAGCATCGTTTAAATTAGCAACGCTTCCATCAGGCATAAATTCATCTTTCGAACATGATGTGAACAAAAACAATCCAATTACTAAGACTGCAAAGGCTTTCATAAACATCGATATTGATGAATTGAAAGACCTTTTGTATTCCCTTACATCGAAAGATTCCTTATTTGCGGTTTCTGAAGGAAAAGTGGATGGTCGATATGTGTGTATTGTAAATATATGTGTTTTAAAAGCATTTGATTGAGACGTTTTCATTTTGAGGTTTTATTTAGGTTATGAATTATTTTAAGTGCGTTGCAATTGGCAGAATTAAATTCTCATCATTTAAAAAGATGATGAAAATATCGCATCAGGAAGTCTCTGGTAACACTATGGATGAATTGTAATCACACTATATTAGCAGGAAGAATCCAGGCATAGTAATAGCACGGAGACTTTTAAAGAATTCCCTTATGCCTGTTTTTCAGTACTTTATGTCTTTCTGACAGGCAATAGTATTAAAAAATTGATTGTTGAATTTTAGCAACCTCAAATGAGTTCAACTTGTGATCTGCCAAATATTAGTTTAATAATAAGTTGACTGGTTGCCAGATTGTTTTATTTAAATAAAGATGTTTCTTGAAGCACTAACTTTTGATTACTATTAAGTGAAAAAAACTGCGTAATAATTTGTAGTCCATTAACTTAACGATTTCATTTATTGTTCTGAAATAGTCATACTAATTTAGCCAATCCACATTTTTCCAAGATTCAATAATGAACTTTGAACAATATGGGCCAGAATTTACTTGCCTGATAGTTTCAGCCTGATTTATCCTAAGGTAAGTGAGAGAGTAAGTAATACAAGCGACAGAGTTTTGAGAATAAACCAGGTTAAAACTTAGAAGCCAATTTTGGTTGAGTAAAAGAAAAAATATGTTTTTAAATTTTCTTTTCAGCAGCAAATGTGACAACAAATTTTTAGAAAAAAGCAGATAGTAGATTAATTTATCAGGTAATTTGAGAAGATATCCCTGAAATTGGGGTGTAAATTATTGATTATCAATATTTCATATATCAAATATTTTTTTACACATATACGCATTATGACAAATTATATGTAAATATATTTTACATACTGTTGTTAATTAGCTCAACAAGAGCAAATTGATAAAATTTAAAACAAAAATAATGTGTTGGACCTGAAATTAGCTTATGCACTTTTCTTTGAGAAGCCTGACTGGTTATCAAAATTCATGTATACAATTACTGAACTTTAAATTTAGCTTTATTAATCCACTTGTATAAATTTGGAATCAAGTTGAGTTAAAATTTTAGATCGCCCTTTAAAGAAAGAAAGGTTTCAGATTATTAAACTGAAAATAATGAGCATGTTTATGACTGTATCTACATAAGGAACCACTTACTCTCAGGATACAAACAAACACGATCATGAAAGCATTATAGCCCAAACTTTTTAACAAAGAAAAAGGAGCAAAACCGGAAAAGAGGTATTAAGGGTCTTTAATAAACGATATAAAACGTGAGCTGTAATATTTCTTGCAACAAGCATACCTAAAAAAAGTCAGTTTCTCTACTTAACTTTCAAAGACTTTGTAATCTCAATAAATTGAATGCCACTAATAGAAATTATTATATACATTGTGAAGCGATAAAATAAAAACTAAATTAAGTTGTTATCACTCAATAGAGCGTTTAGCCCATTAAAACTAAATGGCTTTTGTGTATATCCATCCATACCGGCTTTATAGATTAAAACTTTATCAGGATTTGTTGTGATAGCAATTATAGTGGTATGTCCTTTTAAGGGATAATCCATTTCTATTCTCCGGATTTCTTTTGCTGCCTGGAGTCCATCCATTTCAGGCATTTGTATATCCATAAGAATAAGATCATATTTTTTATCCTTAAAACTACTTACAGCTTCTTTTCCGTTTTTTGCAATATCCACTTCATGTCCATAACGTTTCAGATAGAACGATGTGACTTTTTGACTCAATTCATCATCTTCAACTAGCAAGATATTAAGTTTTTTCATTGGATCTTAATTCTGATAATATCCTATTTATGTTTCCTGTCAGAAAAATTAGTAGTTGACTAACTTAATTCATTTTTATTGTTTGGTTAACGGCCGTTTCCTTTATTAATTGCGGATTACTAATTTTGGTTGCCTGCAACAAAATGATAGAATTACACTTTCTAAAATAAAATCTTAAAGCGGACCAATTTTAAAGATACTGACAAAAGATTTCGCTAAATATTCACATTTTACAAATATAATCAAAACAAACAATTGATGAAAATGTTGGGAGAGTTATTTTAAAGCTGGTTGAAATTCGAGATTTCATATCTTATGATGTTTTTAATTAAAAACCCCGCCATTCGGCAGGGTTTGTATTTATTTTCTTGATTGTATGGTCGCTTCTTGCGTTTTTCTCCTTTACTCCCTCTCGCCCAGTCGCCCCTCTCCTACTTAGTATCGTATGCCCATTTCAAATAAGTAGATCCCCAGGTAAATCCGCCTCCAAAAGCAGCCAGGATAACGTTATCGCCTTTACGGAGTTTAGATTCCCATTCCCAAAGGCAAAGCGGAATAGTTGCTGAAGTAGTGTTTCCGTATCTTTCGATATTGATCATTACTTTTTCTCTCTCAAGTCCCATACGGTTAGCTACAGCATCAATGATACGCATATTGGCCTGGTGTGGAACGAGCCAGGCAAGGTCCTTGGCTTTCAGGTTGTGTTTTTCCATCATCTCAACCGAAACATCAGCCATTTTCGAAACAGCCCATTTAAAAACAGCCTGACCTTCCTGGTAAATAAAATGCTCCTTGGCATCAACCGTTTCGTGCGAAGCAGGTTTGAGCGAACCACCTGCTTTCATATGCAAATATTGCCTTCCGGCGCCGTTAGTCTGGAAGATAGAATCTATCATACCTATATCTTCGGTAGTTGGCTCGAGCATAACAGCTGCAGCAGCGTCGCCGAAGAGCGGACAAACAGCCCTGTCGGTATAGTCGGTGATTGATGACATTTTATCCGACCCAACAATAATTACTTTTTTGTGTGTGCCTGATTCAACAAATTTCTGACCAGTGGTAAGGGCAAACAGAAAACTGGAACACGCTGCATTCATATCATAGCTGAAAGCATTGGTAATTCCGCATTTATCGCTGATGATATTGGCTGTGGCCGGAAACATCATATCAGGTGTAACAGTAGCACAAATTAACAGATCAACTTCTTCCGGTTTAGTGTTGGTTTTAGCTAAAAGAAGTTTAACAGCCTCTGCTCCCATATCGGATGAGGCTAATCCTTCACCTTTTAAAATGTGGCGTTCGCGAATACCAATACGGGTCATTATCCATTCGTCAGTAGTGTCAACCATGCGGCTTAGCTCCTCATTGTTGAGTATATATTCGGGGGCATATCCTGCAACACCGGTAATAGCAGCTCTTAGTTCAGTCATACGTTTTTAAATTTCCAGTTGAAAAAAGTAGTTTAAGCAAACACGGTTTACAATTCCTGAATAGAATCCAGTGCTGTAATCAGGTCCGAAAAAAATTATTCCACTATATAACCTCCGTTGAGGTTTAAAAGAGCACGTTTAATCTTGGTAGCAATTCTTGCTTTATATACATCGCGCCCAAGTAAAACCATATTTTTAATAGCGATATCATTCGAAATACCATGTCCCATAATCACAGCGCCATTGACACCCAGAATTGGGGTTCCGCCATAATTTTCATAATTCAGCCGATGTACATAATCATCTACCAGGTTACGTTTCTCCATTATGTTGTAAAAAGATTCAACCAGTTTAAGGATGATATTTCCGGTAAAACCATCACAAACTATCACATCCGCTTTATTCTGGAGTATATCACGGCCTTCGATATTACCGATGAAGTTGAAATCTTTCGAACCCTTCATCAGGTGGTATGCCGACTGAGTAGTCAGGTTGCCCTTTTCCTCTTCATGTCCGATATTAAGCAGGGCTATCCTAGGCCTATTAACACGATAGACATTTTGCGCATAAATAGATCCTACCAAACCAAACTGGTAGAATACATCAGGTTTTGCATCCGGATTGGTGCCTACATCCACCAGCAAACTATATCCGCCGCTATCCTGAGGAATAATAGCAGAAGTCAGCGGCCTGACAATTCCGGGAATAGTGTTGACACTGTAAATTGATCCTACAAGCATAGCTCCGCTGTTTCCAGCACTGGCAAAGGAATCAAGTTTTTTGTGCTTCAACATCTGAAAGCCAACACTTATACTGGAATCAGGTTTGCGGGCCAGGGCCTTGGTAGGATGCTCACCCATTTCGATAACTTCGGGGGCATGCACAATATCAAAAACAGAAGCCTCACAATTGCGTTCGTGCAATAGCGAACGAATAGTGGTTTCATTGCCGATCAAAACGATTTTATCGTTACCTGACAGCACTTTAGCTGCAAGAATAGCTCCATCAATAGCAGCTACCGGCGCGAAATCGCCGCCCATTACATCTAGTCCGATTCTCATTTAAAGAATCTTTTACAAAACATGATTTGCCGTGTTAAAGGCACAATTAAGCTGTTGT
>JBBQGD010000218.1:0-4929 GCA_038322655.1 Bacteroidales bacterium
CAACTTTCCTGCTAAACTTTTAATTCCTGAAATCTTGCATTCCATTGCTTTTACCTGCACTTTGGTGTCAGTTTCCATTTTGTCAGGTTACTGACACGATGGTGCATCCGGGTGCAATCCGGAACTGTCACAGTCATGTTGTCAGACCAAATAACTGTCCTTTCATAATCATTTGGATAGTTTATTCATTGCTTAAAAATCCTCTGAATCATTTCGGCTATGCCAAAGCTTCAACTCCGGTTAAAAGACAATATTTTATAGAAAATTACCCTGTATATCAATATTATTTACAAAACAATTTCCCGAATTTGACGAAAACCCTTTATTGACGGGCATTTCAGCTATGCGCAAAAAAGTGTCCTTTACATTCGGAATTTTTTCATATTATTTAGCAGGTTATAAAAACAGGGCGGTTGATGAGCACAACTCTGAACCCGGACTGATTAAAACCTAAAAAAATGAATACCGAAGAAAAAATCAAGGAAGTGCTTCAGCAGGTATTAACTGATGAAATGATCTGTGCTTTGAACATGTTGGCAAAGCACATTGACGGCAACAGTCAAAATGATGGCTCTAAAATTCTTGATCAATGCATCACTCAGAGCGAAGTGCTAAGTATCCTTTTCCGATTAGCCAGGGACAAAAAAGGAATGTCCTGCTCTCATACCGGAGACGGCTTTTTGGATAGCCAAGAAGTCATGCAGCTATTCAGGATTTCGAAGCGTACTCTAATAAAATGGAAGTCATTGGGATTGCTGCATGCTGTAAGCTATAGAAATAAGGATTATTTCAGACCTGAGGATTTAAATCAGTTACTGATGCAAAATTATTCAGGCTCCGACTGAAAAAAAATAAGAATATGAAAAAGCTTTCCTGGGCTCTTAGTTGCAGTTAGTACAAACAAGATGGAAATTCTGGCAAACAAAATTCCAGATGTATTTCATTGAATCAGCATGATTCAAAAGCACTAAGTCGTATTCGGTTTTTTGATTAAAAACATAGATTTTCATTTTTTTATTTTCTGAAACGGAATTTTTATTTTCAAGAATCCAGCATTTACATGCATTACAGAGGTTTTACTAGTTTTGTCCTTTACTAAAAGAATTTTTGAGTATTATTTAGCAGGTCTTTTTAATTGAAAAGACGGTGGCTTTCGTCCACCTGTATTTTTAAATTTAAAACCTGCAAAAATGCAAAACAAAGAAAGTGAATTCCATTTTTCCAATGATAATGATCAACAACCTGATGCATTGTCAAATTTCCTGCGGCAATATGGTCCTGAAATTTTGACGGACAGAGATACCGGAATGGTAAAAATTCATAAGCACCGGGATGAGGAAAATAACCTGGATTGTTCAACTGAGGACCCTTCTTCGAAAATGAACCCTGCTGACATAATCATGGCTTTGAATGATTTAACAGCTCAGCTGAAAGAATATAACCTTTTAATGAAAAAGCCTCTGGTTCCGGAACTAATGATTAGCGAAGATGTAATGAAATATCTTCATATTACTGAACGCACCCTGGTGACATGGCGTCAAAACGGAATTTTACGCTTCACTTATATCAGGAATAAATTTTACTACCTGAAAGAAGATGTGGAAAAACTGCTGAGAAAAAACTACAATGGGATTGAACGTGATAAAAGTTGAGAAACTGACTGCGTTATTCTGAAACCGCAATTATCATTCAATCCGCAATTTTCCGGCATAACAGCTATCGGAAATGCCATATTTACCGGTTCCGGATAACGCTTTTATCATATCCATCACACTCAGATAATAATGGACAATATCACCGGCTTCTGCCGTGGAAAGATCAATCACAGCCTTACCCTTTGCACGTGTCGCCAGGTGAGGAATGTAAAGGGATTCGTTTTTTGTTTCGTTGTAAACAATGGCCATAATGCTATCATCATTTCCGGCCCCAGCAGGAAGTGGTCCCTTGTCCCAGTCCAGTTCCACTGATTTCTCATTTGCAAGTTTGCACCAGGCATTTTTTACACCGGGTAACAGTCCACGCGAAAAAGTCAGTTTTTCAAAATCTATAACCGGATCGGGCGGTGTTCCGGTAACGGCATTTTTTATATTATACGACATAGCGGCAATGCAGGCCGACATGCGGATGGCATAACCGCCGAACCCAATACGGATAAATGGCAAAAGCGGGTAAATAATACCGCTGAGAAGCGCAAATTTGCTGCGTTGCATCTCCTGACCCGGCGTTCTGGGATTACGGATCACTGAGGGTTTCGACCGTACATACTCAATCCCCTTCCAGCTCGAGAACACAACATTACCCAGTTTACCACTACTGTTGCTGTATATTCCTTTTGATACTTTACTCATGACACTATACTATAAATTTGATCCGGTTTATACATCACTAACCAAAAACATCATATCTCTCTGCAAAAATCATACTAAATCGGCCCGGCTGATTTGATTGCATCGGAATGCACCCTGCTGTCATACAAAATTATCATCATGTCAGGCTGACATTCATTAATGCACGCGCGAATAGTATATTTAACCGGCAGCAGAATAACGAAATATGCACATGTGCATTTGTTAACAAAATTTTGACTCCCTAAAACAAGTATGCCGGATACCGGAAAACCATGACTTAAACACTTAATGTTCTTCAAGTGACGCCGGGAATTACTCATACCCGCTCCGTACCCGCTCCGTACCTGCTCCGTATCAAGTCCATGTAAATGTGGAAATGGAATGGACAAGGTATTGCTTTGATGTTTGGTTAAACTAACCCATGCAAAGGCTTATCCAGGAATTAAGCGGAAGTTTGGCAAAAGGCACAATGCCAAAAGGAATCCTGTCAAACTAAGCTAACTCAGAACATGGTATAAAGAATTTCAATTCTTGGTTCGCATGCATTATGAATAGTAAACATGAAAATACCTGTGGCCGTGAGGTGGCAGGGTATTTTGCCTGGCAGGATGCAGAAGTAGTTAATAATGAGCGTTTAAAACCTTATAACTATACTTATCTTGCAACAAAAAGAGTCTAATGAATAAAAACCCGACTGATAATCCGGATATCTAAATATATATATATATATGATCATTGTTTAAAAATTGTAAATAAACTTATACTATTACATGCTAGCGTTAATAATTTTTGAAAGAATACACTTGTCAACGGGATTTGCAACTTAGAAAAGCGATCTCATTTCGCTTGCGGGATAATCCCACTTTATAATAAAAGAAGGATTTATAATCCGATAAACGAAATGGGGAAAATAAGGAAAATGAGAAACAGGCATTAGATCATAAACCAGATTAAAAATCCTGATAATATTGGGTGGCGGGATTATTCGCCTGTTGAACCTACTCTTTGTGTTGTTAATAGCTTTTTTTCTTTTGTCATCTAATTTCGTATTGGCTAATATTTACTCCCCCCACACCCTCTTAATCCTATCCTTTATCTTCTGCTCATAAAGTTCTGCTCCTGCTTCTTTTAATTTCAAACAACCCCAGTGAGCTAAACACATACAGGGGCTGATTCTTTTAGGGGCAATCAAAGAGACTGAATCTATGCTTTAATTTCACTTTCTTTCAATGCCTCTATTATCCCCATTCTTAATGCTTCTTTGTTCCTTATACCTGTAAATTCTAACCCTGGAATGATTCTCAATACCGTTTCAATTGGAGCATCAGTGATCAATAAGGAATTTAATATTTTAGTAGCCTTTACAGTTGCCTTATGAAACCCTCTTGATAATCCTCTATGGGTTACCCTATATCCATAATCATCCTCAAATTCAAAGTCATATCTATATTTATCATTATTAGAAGTATCTGCATGCTTAATCACCCAGCCAGATTTGACATAATCAGGAATGTAAAAGTTTTTATCTTGAGCAATATATAATTCGATGGGCTTTCCTGATTGTGAACCAACAAAAATTATCCATTTCTCCCCTCCTAATATGATCTTCCTTACGCTGCAATTAATCTCAGTGAGACGGAATCTGGTCTTTTGCTTAACGTCTAAGATGGTTAATAATTTCTCGTTAATTTTGTCGCATAAGTCTCCCGGATTAGTAAAGGAATCTGTAGTGTGGTTTTTCATTAGAACTGCTACAAACTGATTAAGCTTCTCGATGTTCTCAAAATCAATTAAGTAAGGATGAATTAACCCTGAGTGTCTGTCAAATAAGTAGATCAGAATGTCCCTCTTACTTGCTAAAGCCGCCTCATATTCGAGTTGTGTAAATGACTTTCCGGTATTCGGGTCTATACTTCCGTACCTCATCGAAACAATGCCAATGTAAATATCTGCCTCTGTTGCTTCCTTTATGCAGGTTTCAAGTGGCTTGGCAGTCCTGGCTCCAAAGGCTTCCATGCCAATAATATCAACATCAAAACCCTTTAATAAATTCCAGACTTCTTTTCTATGCGATTGGAGATCAAGAAAAGTTGAAGAGAGGAAAACTTTTTTACGCTTTGCGTTGATTGCTTCCATTATTAACAATAATGATTTCTATTTGCATTTCAGGATTCACTTTCCATCACCATTTCCTCGGATCATCTTGGTTATTTCAATGATGCTGGAACTAATGCCACCAGAATCCTTATCTCCAATATATCCAGTCATTGACTGCTCATAAATTGCCTTTGCAAGTTGCAAGAGTAAGGTATTTCTACTTTCTAAATCACTGCCTTGAATCGAGCCAACAAACAGCTTATAAGAATCAAGTCCGTTTTGGCGATGCTTGTTAATTGTAGATAGATGCTTATTTATCGAGAATTGTTTAAATGAAAAGCCAATGAAGTAAATTAAGATTGCATAGATAAGTACCCGGGCGAAAATATTGCTTAACAGATATTTGATCGTTACTCCATTACTCAATACCTCCTCTGTTGGCATCCACTTAAATAATGACATTAAGACTAAAAAGGCAATGAAC
>JBBQGD010000219.1:0-4870 GCA_038322655.1 Bacteroidales bacterium
CAGAAGAAGAAGGCTTACATGAAATCGCTTTGCTTTTCAAAGCAGCATCCACTTCCGAGAAAATTCACGCTAACAATCACAAAGCAGTAATCGAGGATGGTGGGCAGAAGGTTCCTGAAATTAAACCTGAATTCACGGTAAACACAACTAAAGAAAACCTGAAAGATGCCATTAAAGGCGAAAGTTACGAAATCAGCACCATGTATCCCGAATTTATTACCAATGCAAACTCAGCAAGAAATCAGCTCTCGCTGATCAGTTTAAACTATGCTTACAAAACTGAACAAAAGCATAAACCCCTTTACGAAAAAGCGCTTGCTGCACTCGAAAACAATACGGTGAAATCATTGGCAAAGGTTTTCTATATCTGTCCTACCTGTGGAAACACCTATGATACCAACGCGCCAAAACGATGCGGAATATCAATGACACCTTCCGAAAAATTTATTAAAATTGACAAACTAAGTTAAAAAAGACAGTTTTGTTTGATGATTGATTGACGCCCCGGAGAAATCCGGGGCTTTTTTATGCCGTAAAAAAGTCAACTGATATTAAAACTCTGTCTTACTGATTTTAAGATTTATTATCCTTTAATCAGATGTAATCTATCCCATAAGTGAAATGATGCATCGGGATGACAAATCATTAATTATTAATAATTTACATTACTTGCCTTCAGCTTCTTTTGCCCTATCCCAATAGACATCCATTTCGGCCAGGTTCATTTTATGCAAGTCTTTCCCATCGGCATTTACAGCTTTTTCGAGATGTTTAAAACGGCTGATAAACCTGCGGTTAGTGCGTTCGAGGGCAGTTTCGGGATTTACATCTATAAAGCGTGCATAGTTTACCAGGGCAAACATCAGGTCGCCAAACTCTGATTCAACGCGCAGTGCATCTGAACCATTCACCAATTCATGCTTCAGTTCAGCTATTTCCTCCTCCACTTTATCCCATACCTGTGAAACGTTATCCCAGTCGAAACCTATGCCCCGCACCTTATCCTGAATCCGGTATGCTTTTACCATGGCAGGCAGCGACATGGGTACGCCTTCGAGCACTGACTCACGGCCTTCGGTCATTTTGATCTTTTCCCAGTTATCCTTCACATCGGTAGCGCTATTCACGCTCACATCGCCATAAATATGCGGATGACGACGAATGAGTTTTTCATTAATTCCTTTAAGCACTTCAGCCATGCCAAAGGTTCCGGCTTCTTCACCTAATTTAGAGTAGAAAACAATATGCAGCATCAGGTCGCCGAGCTCTTTAGGTATTTCATCCAGGTCTTTCTCGAGGATTGCATCCGAAAGTTCATACATCTCCTCGATGGTGAGATGCCGAAGCGAGTCAAAAGTCTGTTCTTTATCCCAGGGACATTGGGCCCTGAGTTCGTCCATAATTTTCAGTAGCCGCTCAAATTCAATTAGTCGTTGATCCATTGCAAGTATTTTCGGTAAAGGTACACATTGTATTTATTTCATTGGATTAAGGTTGATAACTCCCGGGAAGATAGTCTTGAAAGTAAATAGTTAATGGAAAACAGGGGGAAAGCTGCTATTGATAATTAAATCCGGGTGACGGAAGACTGAAAATACATGGTTCATACAGAACCAATACTGGAATCAATCATCGGAAAGCCTGTAAAGTATATCTTTGCAATTCACACAGGAAATAAACCAAAAATACATGATTGATAAACCCGGGAAGAATCATTCAAAATATAGCTCATTTTCATGGACAGCCCTGGCACCCTGGCTGGTTTTTATGGTGGTATTGTGGGCTGTATTGAATACTTCTATAAAAAAGGATTATAAAACCAGTGTCTTGGAATCAGATGCAAAGGGGTATTATGCTTTCCTGCCAGCTGTGTTTATTTACCATGATCTGAATTTCGGATTTTTCAAGCAGATCGAGATTGAAACCTATTACAATCCTAATCTTTATTATGATTACAGGATGGTTATAAATAAAGATACTATAAACAGGTATTATGCCGGAACAGCCCTTTGCCTGATGCCCTTTTTTCTGGCGGGGCATGCGATAACGCTGATAAGCGGGCTTCCGGCCGACGGATACAGCTACTATTATACGATGATGGCCCACCTGGGTGCATTGTTCTATTTCATGCTGGCATTGTTCGGATTACGCAGATTATTGCGCTCTTTCCATATAAATGAAAAAACAATTGCAATTGTTCTTATTGCGATTGTATTCGGCACAAACCTCTTTTATTATGTGATAACCGAATTTGGCATGTCGCACTTGTATTCGTTTACTACCATTACCTGGTTCAGTGTTACTGTGAGGAAATATTTTTCGGGACATGAAAACAAATTCCTTATTTACAGCGCTTTGCTTCTTGGAATAATAACGCTGATCCGACCGGTAAACCTGCTCATTGTGCTCGCAATTCCATTTTTAGCGGGCAACTCTGATCAACTGCAATCAGGATTTAGAAGTCTTATCAATAAAAAGGTTCCATTATTACTATCCATCTTTAGTTTTTTACTCATTGCATCCATCCAGTTACTAATTTATAAGATTTCAACAGGTCATTTTATAGTGGATTCATATCAACAATTTGGGTTCAATTTCCTCCATCCTCAGATAGTTAATTTTCTTCTCAGCTACCGCAAAGGAATGTTTATATACACCCCTTTGTTATTCCTGAGCCTTGCTGGTTTTATTTATTTATTCCGTTCAGGCCGTTTTCAGTTTTTCACCTTGTTTGGTTTCCTATCCATACTTGTGTATGTTTTTTCATCCTGGTTTATGTGGTATTACGGAGGCAGTTTTTCTCAGCGTGTAATGATTGAATATTATGCGTTTTTCTCTGTCCTTCTTGCTAAAGCGCTGCAGGGAATCAGGAACAATAATGTAAAAAAGCTGTTTATCAGTTTAATTGTTCTGTTGGTTGTTTTTTGCCAGGTACAAACATACCAATACCGCCGAATGCAGATTCATTGGTCGGATATGAATAAAGAGAAATACTGGGATGTTTTTATGAGGATTGATAAGTTGCAATAAAGTGAGGGGTTAGGCTTTTGGAATTAGGCTTTAGTGTTACCATTTTAACTTTTGAAGATAAGCATTTAAGTTTGTACATTTAAGCTCTTAAAACGCCAAAGCCCCGCCGAAGCAGGGCTTTGAAAAATATGTATTGGGGAAGGAAGTCGTTTAGTACATTCCACCCATACCGCCCATACCAGGATTTGGCATAGCTGGTTCTTTATCGTCTTTGGGTTCGAAAATCACACACTCAGTAGTGAGTAACATTCCGGCAATTGAAGCTGCATTTTCCAAAGCAACACGTGCTACTTTGGTAGGATCAATAACACCTGAAGAATAGAGGTGCTCATAAACTTCGGTACGTGCATTGAAACCGAAATCAGCTTTACCATCTTTCACTTTCTGAACAATGATTGAGCCTTCAAGTCCAGCATTAGCAACAATCTGGCGAAGTGGCTCTTCAAGAGCGCGTTTCACAATCTTAACGCCTAGTTCTTCGTCCTGATTATCAGTCTTTACGTTTTCAAGAACTTTGATTGCACGGATGTAAGCAACACCACCACCAGGAATAGTTCCTTCTTCGATGGCAGCGCGTGTAGCATGTAAAGCATCAACAAAGCGATCTTTCTTTTCTTTCATCTCAACTTCACTGGCTGCGCCAACATAAATTACTGCAACACCACCGCTTAATTTAGCGAGACGTTCCTGTAACTTTTCACGATCATAATCAGATGTGGTAGTTTCTATCTGAGCTTTGATCTGGCTTACGCGTCCTGCAATATCTTCCGATGATCCTTTACCACTAACGATTGTTGTATTGTCTTTATCGATATTGATTTTTTCAGCTTGTCCGAGGTAGCTAATGTCAGCATCTTCCAAACGATAGCCCTGCTCTTCCGAAATTACTGTACCACCGGTTAAGATGGCGATATCCTGAAGCATTTCCTTGCGGCGATCACCAAAACCAGGAGCTTTTACAGCAACAATTTTAAGTGAGCCACGGATTTTATTTACAACCAAAGTTGCAAGCGCCTCTCCATCCACATCTTCAGCAATAATAAGCAATGGACGTCCAGTTTGAGCCGCTTTTTCCAAGACCGGAAGCAAATCCTTCATGCTGCTTATTTTCTTATCGTGTATCAGGATCAAAGGGTTTTCGAAAACCACTTCCATTTTCTCTGCATCAGTAACAAAATAAGGTGATATATAACCACGGTCGAACTGCATACCTTCAACAACTTTTACTGTTGTTTCAATGCCTTTAGCTTCCTCGATAGTGATCACGCCTTCTTTGGAAACTTTTTCCATTGCTTCTGCCAACAGTTTACCAATGGTTTGGTCGTTATTAGCTGAAACAGTTGCAATTTGCTGAATTTTTTCGATGCTGTCGCCAACTTCAACTGATTGTTTTTTAAGGTTAGCAACCACCAGGGTAACTGCTTTTTCGATTCCGCGTTTCAAATCCATAGGATTTGCACCGGCAGTAACGTTTTTCAAGCCTGTTGTGATAATGGATTGAGCAAGAACAGTTGCAGTTGTAGTTCCATCACCCGCTACATCAGCAGTTTTTGAAGCAACTTCTTTAACCATCTGAGCACCCATATTTTCAACGGGATCTTTCATCTCAACTTCTTTGGCCACAGTAACACCATCTTTGGTAATCTGGGGTGCGCCATACGTTTTTTCAATAATTACGTGACGGCCTTTAGGTCCAAGGGTAACTTTAACAGCATTCGCCAAAGCATCAACGCCCTTTTTCATTCGGTCGCGTGCTTCACTTTCGAATAATATTTCTTTTCCTTTCATTTCAGAAGAATTTTTATGTTAATAATTATATTACAGCCAGAATATCGCTTTC
>JBBQGD010000220.1:0-4787 GCA_038322655.1 Bacteroidales bacterium
CTTCCACCTATACCGGGCATGAGCTGGAATGTTCTGAAAATATCTTTCTCACCAAGGCTGGGGAGTTCCGCAATTTTTGCCGGTGCCATTTTAATTATATTATTGCCTCCCGAAGCCTTCAGCAATTCTTCCCTGTGCCCGTTGATTTGCACTGCATCAAGCTGAGTGGAAATGGGATCCATCAGGATACTGATATTATTTACGTTGGCATGTGGACTTAGGAAAAAAGACTGCTTATAATAACCTAAATATGTTGCCATTATGGTGCATGTATCCGATGGTATTTTAGCTAAAGTAAAATAACCGTCAACATTAGATTGACAGCCTAATGCAGTTCCACTAACAACAACTGATGCAAAAGGCAATGGCTCGCCACTTAACTTATCCTTTATTATTCCTGTTGCTGCAAAATTAAATTTCGTAGGCTTTCCTTCGTATTTCTGTGTCGCTGACGAAAGTTTACTGGCATTCAGGATGGATCGTAATGTAACGTGGTAAACCTTGTTCGAATCAATCGTATAGCCAAGAATGGTATTTTTCTGAAAAACAATTTCTATAGCACGACTGGCTGGAGTATCAGTAAAAAGATAATCGAATTTCTGGTTTTGTGCCTCTTCCGGATTGTATTCGATTTGAATATGATATTTGGTTTTGAAATCATTTAATACTTTAACAAGTGGCGTTCCCCAGTAATATTCATTAATCTTTATTTCATCCGGAGCCTGGGCTTTAGTAACCGCTGATGCAGCCAACACAAGCAACACCGTGAATATGCAAGAATTCAATCGAAGGTTTGGCATAGTTTTCCGGAGCATATTAACTGGTTTCTACTATTAAGTATTGGTTGGTAAACTAAAAAATGCGGAAAAAGAAAGTGTGTATATTTAACCGGAACAAAATTGAACTTTATCGCCTTGATGCCAAAACGAAATATACAGAAGACCACTTTTTAAGGATAAACCGATTGTTTTTATCTGTGAAAGCTGAAACTGATAATTTTCGAAACCAGGCTAGGTTTTAATATAAAAAAAGCAGGCCAGGAAGCCTGCTTTTTAAAATATATTTTCCTGATACTCTTTCTCAATTGCTTCAGCATGAAGCAAAATATTTTACCTGCCCCCGGGAGGGCAATTTTCATGCAGGAATTTCATACTAATAGTTCTCAGGTGTTCGCGCGTACCTTCTCCCTCATAAATCCCATGCGATCGCATCGGGTATGCCATCATCTGGAATGGTTTGTTGTACTTAATCAGCTCATTAATAAGCTTTTCAGCATTGGCATAATGAACATTATCATCGCCTGTACCATGGATATAAAGTAAATTCCCCTTCAGATTTTTCGCGTAGGTATAAGGTGATCCGGCTATAAAATCAGCGCGGGTTTCCTGTGGAATTCCCATATATCGTTCCTGGTAAGTGTTGTCGTAAGCAAGCTGGTTGGCGACTGCAGCCACTGCAATGCCGGTTTTGAAAATTTCAGGATACTGAAACATAAGGTTCAGCGTTGACGAACCTCCGCCACTCCAGCCGGTTACAGCCACGCGGCTTGTATCGCAATACGGCCATTTCAGAACTTCTTGCGCGCCCATGGCCAAGTCACGGATATTTACAATTCCAATTTTGCGGTAAATGGATTTACGCCATTCGCGGCCGCGTGGCGACGGGGTTCCCCGGTTATCAACAGACACAAACAGGTAACCCTGGTCGGGAATATCATCGCCAAACTGGGAGTTTCGGCCAATTCCATACTGATCCATAACTGTTGACGACCATGGTTCGCCATATACATAGAAGAAAACCGGGTATTTTTTATTCGGATCAAAATCTTTAGGTTTTGCAATCCAGCCATCAAGTGTAATATTGTCAACAGTTGTTACTTTAAAGAATTCAATCTGTTTCCCAAAAGGATCCTCCTTCAGGTTTTTTGCTATGGATTTAGATTCATCAATGGGTTTCATGTCCTTAAGGCTTATCCATTCCGAAGCCGGCATATACAAATGGCTCGAAAAGCTGTGCCTTGCCCATTTGCCATTTGGCGACATCACATAATTATGCGTTCCGGGCAGATCAGCAGGTGTAAGACGCTCTGCTTTGCCGCTGCCATCCAGTTTGGTGCTGAATAGATACCGCTGGGTATAATTGTCGGGTGAAGCCGCAAAGTATAACGTATTAGTCGCTTCATCAACCAGGTATAACCTGATTACGTCAAAATCACCTTTTGTTATAAGCGTTTCCTTGCCGTCCATACCGATTCGGTAAAGATGCCGCCATCCATCTTTTTCGCTGGCCCAGATAAATGCTTTCCCTTTTTCTATCCAATCCCAGCCAACATTATCGCCACCGTTCCAGGCCGCCTTGATATCAATCCAGGCCGCATCGCTTTCGGACCATAGCGATTTGCAAACCGCCGTTTTTGCATCGGCCAATATAATATTTGTTTTATTTTGCTTGCGGTTAAGTTGTTGAATGATCAATCCTTTATTATCAACCCATTCCATCCGAACCAGGTAATTCTGCCGTGGATCGCCTTCAATGTTCATCCATTTTGTTTTGGCAGTAGCCAGGTCAACCACCCCGATTTTGGCCGGTGATGGGTCCTCCCCTGCTTTCGGGTATTCAACAGGAACAGTGAATGAGTATGTTGAATCAGTGGTATTGAGCATGAGGTAATTCCGCACCTGTGATGCATCGATATTCCAGAAAGCGATATTTTTGCCGTCAGGACTCCAGCGAAAACCGTCCCTGCACATAAGTTCCTCGGCATATACCCAGTCGAAAGTGCCGTTGATGCTGCGGTCGCGGGTGTCGAAGGTAAGTTGTTTGATTTTGCCGGTAAGCAGGTTCTCTACATACAGGTTATACACTACTTTATTTTTTGATTTATCCTGGTAAACATAAGCCACATTAGCGGCGTCAGGTGAAAACTTGGCATACATCAGCCCATCCTGGCGCAAGCTTTTACCCAATTGCTTCAACATCCCGGTTTTTTGTGTGTACAACCATACTTCGCCGGTAGTTTTATGGTATTGTGTTTCGGTGTTGACAAAAAGCAAGGCTTTATCTTCTTTTGCCGACCATTCAAATGAAATGATCTGCCTCGGATGAATGCTGTCTTTTGGAAAAAGCTTTTCGCTTTCAATAATCGTTGTTTTGTTCATGGATGGCATTTCCACTTTTACCATTTTACCTCTCTCAAGCGTTGTATAGCTATTTCCATCCGGGCTCCATATCATAACACCTCCACCCATTGGCTGTGAATATGCTAAGTAGGAAAATGCAATTACTGACAGGATTAAAAAGAATCTTTTGTTCATATTTTTAAAAGTTTTTAAAATCAGGGCGCAAGATAACAATTATCAGTTTTCGAATTTTATAAATCGTGATATAATAAAAATGGCTGTCAAAATTATGACAGCCACAGTTCACTTTTTTATACTATTACAACGCTTTATTTTACAAACTGCTCAGCATAATATTTTGCTGTAAGCTTTTCGCCGGTAGCTTTTTCTATCATTTCGTTCCAGTTATAACGAGCACCAGGGTTGAATACTTTTTCTTTGAAATAAGTACCGACTTGCTTTTTGCCAAAGTAGCTTTGTCCGAAATCATCCGATTTAAGAATTGCAGTAGTAATGTAATGGTTGAATTGTGAAGCGAGTAATTCGCCCAGCAAGTAATTGTGGTAATAGCAAGGTGAAGTAGCAATATGGATTTTGCTGGCCCAGTCGGGTTGATGGCGATTGGCAGGGCGACGGATCATCTGGTATTTTTCAACCAAATCCCACCAAAGGGTATTCAGATCCTGTTCAGGGTTTTCGTATAACGATTTCTCGAAACGATACATTACCTGCGCCCAGTGGCTGAAAGTAAGCTGTTCGAGCCTCAAAACCTTAAATCCTTCGGCTGAAACATTAGCAGCATCGGCTTCGTTTGTTAGTTTCATATCAACCAGGAACTGTGCGTTTGACGACATACGACCAAAAAACATAGCAATGGCTTCGGTTGTGAAAATATGAGCCGGACTGCGAAGTGTGAACGGCAGTTGCTGATCGATGTATTTATCGTAATTGGCATGTCCGAACTCGTGCAGCATGGTACCCATCCAGCTCTGGTTGGATTTGATATTGCAAAGAACACGCACATCTCCCTGGTTGTCAATATCAATACAATAAGCATGTTGGTTTTTGCCGGGTTTCTCGTACAGGTCGCTTTTTGAAAGCATGTCGGATATGTCGAGTCCAATGCCTGAATAATAATCAGTAGTCAGTGCCTCAATATTCTGTTCTTTATAATATTTGTCGAGGTCAATGCTGTAAATAGCCGGTGGTTCCTGGAAAAAGCGGTTCTGATAATGCCAGGGCATCAGTTCATCCACTTTCAGATTATAACGTTTTGACAAATAACTGTCAATTTCATTTTTGAGTCCGGAGAAGGAATCACGTGTCAGGTTGTCGAGTTCATCAAATAATAAGCTGATTTGTTCGGGATCCTGTTCGCTGAGTTTCAGGCTCATTTCGTGGTAGTTGCTGAAGCCCAGTTCATGAGCAATTTCGTTGCGTTTTCGCACCAGGCTGATAATATCCTGAGCCACAACCGGCCCTATGGCTTTGTGTCCTTCCCAAACCTGTTTCAGCTCAGCAGAGTTGATGGAAGTTTTTAAAACATCATCCACTTCATTATCTGTGAGTTTTTTGTCGTTTACATCCACACGGAAATTCGAATACTTTTGTTCAATTTCAGTCTGCATTGATATAACAGAGTTCAGCAAATCTGTATTAACCTGGTTA
>JBBQGD010000221.1:0-4577 GCA_038322655.1 Bacteroidales bacterium
TTAACTATCAATTAAATAATTACTAATACCCATTACAATGTCTACTGGAAAAGTAAAATTTTTCAATCAACAAAAAGGATTCGGCTTTATTGTTGATGATGAAACTCAAAAAGAAGTTTTTGTACATGTTACCGGCCTGATCGACAAAATTAAGGATGATGACTTGGTGACCTTTGAGGTTGTTGAAGACCGTCGCGGTCCAAAGGCAATCGATGTTAAGATGCAATAGTTCAGCACCGAAAAACTACGATTAAAGCTTCCTCACGGAAGCTTTTTTTTTGTAAACTGTCTGCTTTCATACAAATGCAGATGCCTTCTCCATATTTTCATTCATCTTTATTCAGTCTTTCTTGCTATTTTTGCAATAGAATTCCTCACTAACATTTCCTATCCTTGAACTATCTCCAGGTCGATAATTTATCAAAAGCTTACGGCGAAAAAGTCCTTTTCAAAAACATTAGTTTTAGCCTTGATAAAGGCCAGAAGGTAGCATTGATTGCCCGGAATGGAACTGGTAAAAGCTCTCTCATGCATATCCTTGCAGGAATTGAAGCTCCTGATTCAGGTAATATTACAACTCGCAGGGATCTGCGAATTGACTACCTCCAACAAAATCCCCAACTCGACGAAACTAAAACCATTCTGGATACTATTTTCGCGACCGGTACCGGTTTAATCAAAGTCATTCACGATTACGAATTCGCACTCGAAGAATTCAAACATAATCCGGGGCCTGAAAGTGATTCACTCTTAAACCACAGCATGGCTGAAATGGATGCTTCAGGTGCATGGGACTACGAAACACGAGCACGTGAAATATTAGGGCAGTTTGCTATCAACGATTTATCACAAACGGTAGGTATGCTCTCAGGCGGGCAGCGAAAAAAAATTGCCTTAGCACGCGCTTTACTCGGTAATCCTGATCTTCTGTTAATGGATGAACCTACCAACCATCTTGATTTTGAGATGATTGAATGGCTTGAAGATTATCTGTCGCGCGAATCATTGAGTCTGCTACTGGTTACCCACGATCGGTATTTTCTAGATAATGTTTGTGATACTATCCTCGAGATGGACCAAAATTCAATTTTATCTTACAAGGGTAATTATACGTATTACCTTGAGAAAAAAGCCGAAAGGCAACTTACTGAGGATCAATCGACAGAAAAGGCAAAAAACCTGTATCGTACCGAACTGGAGTGGATACAACGGATGCCCAAAGCACGCGGAACCAAATCAAAAGCACGGGTATCCGCTTTCGATGATCTGCAGAACAAAGCCAAATTCAAACGTGAAGATAAAAGCATACAATTTGGAGTAAATACCAACAGACTAGGTGGAAAAATTGTGGAAATCGATAACCTGAGCAAAAATTTCGGTGACTTTAAAGCAGTTGATGACTTTACCTATATATTTAAACGAGGCGAAAAAATTGGTATTGTTGGCTTAAACGGTACCGGAAAAACGACATTGCTTAACTTAATATCAGGAAGATTAACTCCTGATAAAGGGAAAATTTCTATTGGTCAGACTGTGGTTATGAGTTATTATACTCAAAACGGGCTACAGCTAAAAGAAGATAAGCGTGTACTAGATATTGTTAAAGATGTTGCTGAGGAAATAAAACTTGAACACGGAAGTATGTCTGCGTCACAGTTCCTACAGCACTTTGATTTTTCATACCCTGTTCAGCAGGCTTATTATAGTGCACTGAGCGGTGGCGAACGGAGACGATTATATCTTCTGCTCCAGCTAATAAGAAACCCGAATTTCCTCATCCTCGACGAACCCACCAATGATTTGGATATCTATACATTACAGGTGCTTGAAGAGTTCTTACAGGATTTTGCCGGATGTGTACTTATAGTTTCTCACGACCGGTTTTTACTGGACAAACTTTGCGATCATGTGTTCGTATTTGAAGGCGAGGGCAAAATCAAGGATTTCTATGGGAATTATACAGATTATTACCAGTGGCGCATGAAAGAGCAGAAAATGGCTCAGCGTAATGAAAAACCTCTTAAAGAAGAAAAGCAGACCATTAAAGTGAAATCAACTTCTTCAAAACCAACATACAAGCAGTTAAAAGCATTTGAAAATCTTGAAAGAGAAATTCATCAGTTGGAATCAGAAAAAGACCAGGCAATGGAACGTATGAATTCAGGTAATGAAACAGCAGACAGTTTAACCGAGCTTTCAATCAAATATAATAGCCTTATCCAGTTAATTGATGAAAAAACTTTGCTGTGGATGGAATTGGGCGAAGTTATTGAAAATTCAAAAGCCTGAGAAACTATATTTCTAAAAAAGAAAATCTCTGATTTCGTCTATTTAACTTTCTCCAATAAGGCTTTACAAGTTGGTTTCGTTTATAAGCCATCCATAAAAACAAAATACCTGTCGCCAATCCAATCAGAACAGCCTGTAAAGAGTTTTCAGGTCCGAATAAACCACCAGTCAACAGATCGGGACCACTGATTTTGCTGTTTATCAAACTCTTCTCCAATCCGTTTCCCGAGATAATAGCCCCATAAATTCCTCCTTCCGAAAAGTTCCAGGCAAAATGTATAAATATCGGCAACCATAAATTTTTTGAATAAATATATACAGCTCCAAGCAATAAACCAGCTTCAATAGTGATGGCTATCGCTGAAAAAACAGTGCTGTTTTCATTCGCAAGATGCCCAAAGCCAAATAATAATGAAGATATTATAAGTGCCCAGACAGATCCCAGCTTTTCTTCTGTAATCCTGAAAATAATACCCCGGAATAAAATCTCTTCAAAGATGGCACTTGAAATTCCTAAGGCCAGGGCAGGAATTAAAAATGAAATCGGGTTAAATGAATGAATTGTATATGCGTTCCCAAAATACATAACAAGTATGACAAAGGAAAGTATCAGAAAACCAATTAATAAGCCAGTTAATGAGTTTTGCCAGAAATTAGAAGTGGATAACTCCTGAATGTTTCTCTTCTCGTAAAACTTAAATAAGTAAAAATAGGTGGTTAAAGCTGCTGCCGATGCAAATACAGCAACTAAAAGGTTTTTGAAATCTTTATTGAGTACTGTATAATCCAGAATTGATCCTACACCAATTTGAACTAAGGCTATTGCAGAAGCAACTACAATCAGTCCTATAATTATTTTCGTTACCGGGAAATATAAAAACCGGTTTAACTTTGAATTATTCTCCATATTAGGAATGTTTTCCTGGGTATCACATGAAATTTGAATTCATCTTCGTATCTATAATTTTGATTCCTTTGTCAGTAAAGTCTCCAACAAATATAGAATAAATTCAAAATCGGCAAACCCCTGAAAAATAGGGTAATAATATTTTCAATAAAAATATTAGGAACAAAAAACCCCGATATAACTACCGGGGATATTGTTATATATCCAAGTCTTGCTGCGACTCTTTTTCTCTTTTACCGACAAAATAAAAAATTATTCCTGGGATTATAAAAGGCAATCCGTAAACCAGCGCCATTTTGATTCCTACCATTCCCCCAAGCACTATTAAGTAAAGCGCCATTACTACGCCTCCGGAAATCATAATCAAACTTCCAAGAGTTGGTTTCGAAATGGCCCAAAAATATCCTATCACAGTAAAAATCATCATTATTAAAATAGGAATAACACTGAATTTACCATCTATGAGATCGGCGACACCATCAGAAATCAGGAAAAATATAAAAAAGGCTGAAGCCTGAAATCCAATAATCAAAGCTATGTAATGTAAAATTCTTGTTTTATTCATAATGTCCAAGTTTATTGTTAGTTCTGATTTGCACCAAATTCGGTTTTTACATTCAGGTACCCGGGATATGTGATGGGGAAACCATTAGCTGTAATAGTAGGTTTCATTTGAAGAGTGAATCGTGTTGGCTTACTACCGGTACCCGCGAGATTCATTCCAAAATTTATTACGGCATCAGTAGTCTTTCCACTCAATGCCTTTTGGAGATCTATGTGCATTTTCATAGGAATAGAAGCTATCCCATTATTCGCAGGTATGATAATTTGCTGATCCAGAATTCCTCGGGTCATTTCCATATCATCAATTAAAAGAATCCAGTCAATACGTGTCATTCCTGCTTCTGCAGAATTAGGATTTTTAGCCTCTAGATTCAGCGTAAAATCAAGCGGAAATTGCTGAGATGCCACCGCTGAAGCAAGTTTGGCAGCATCAAACATATTCAAATCAGATAGCGTTTTCACATTTTGAACATTTACACCTGCCAGATTTAGTTGTTGCACTGATTCAAGTCTGAATTCACATTTGGTAAGATTATTAATTTGCGAAACCTGTTGCAGCACATCACAGGAAGAAAATGAAATCATGAAACAAATTGAAGCGATGAGCAATGTTTTTTTAGTATGCATTAGAATATTATCTGGGTTCGAATACAAGATAATCAAAAATCATTCCAGAACTCTTATTTAGAATCGCTTCAAATTGTGCTGTCAGTAATGCCATTAAAACAATAATACCGACATTTGAGCAATTAAATACTTATATAGCATAATGGCTAAAATTGTTTCATATTCTGAAGCCGCTTCAATAGGCATGCAT
>JBBQGD010000222.1:0-4562 GCA_038322655.1 Bacteroidales bacterium
TTGCACCCGGATGCACCATCGTGTCAGTAACCTGACAAAATGGAAACTGACACCAAAGTGCAGGTAAAAGCAATGGAATGCAAGATTTCAGGAATTAAAAGTTTAGCAGGAAAGTTGTAAAAGTATCGTCAATCGCGGCAACGTCGCTGTGAGGTTAAAAATTGACCTGCCTTATGGCAAAGTTTAAACAAGGAATCCTTGGCGGATTCAAAGGCCGGGTCGGCAATGTGGTCGGCTCGTCATGGAAAGGCACCGATGTGATGAAAATTCGTCCTGCCACAGTAACTAACCCCAATACTGAACGTCAGCAAAATCAGCGTTTGCGATTCAGTTTGGTTGGTCGCTTTATACAAGCGAACCGTAATCTCATTCAAGTAGGTTTCAGAGCCTATAACAAAGGGATGACTGTACAAAATGCAGCCATGTCGTATAACCTGGCAAATGCCGTTAAAGGAGAATTTCCTAACCTGAACATTGACTTCAGCAAAGTTCAGATCAGCAGGGGATCATTAGCTCCTATCACGGCACCTGCCATCACTTCCAATGATCCGGCGGCCTTAGTTCTAAACTGGATTAATAACTCATTTGTTGGCAGTGCCAATGATTCGGATCAGCTATCGGTAAGTTTATCCGATGTTGCAAGCAGGGAAGTACTTTATTTCCTTAATTGCGCTTCGCGACAGGACACTACGGTTACACTGAATGTACCCATCGAATGGTCCGGCCGTACAGTCGAAGTACTTACTTTTTTTAACGCATTGCAGAATACTGTAGTAACATCAGTACGCGAATCAATTTCCAATACACAATGGGCTGGTTCAGTAATGATTGCATAACTTCAATGCTATTCTTCCGGGGCTTGGTTGCCCGTAAAAAGCAAAAGGCTGCCTTCAAAAAGCAGCCTTTTGTTAAAATAAACTAATATTTGGATTTGCTTCTTTATGTCAATATTCCCCGACTCCCAGTATTTACTCTTGTTTTGACCGAAATCTATCACCTTAATTATAAGAGTAGGTTGCCTGTCCACACAGAGTTAATTTATTTTAAATTTCTGATACGCACTTCAATATTTGTATTCTTTAATAATCCGACAATGATTGAGGTATCCGTATCAGAAAAATGGTAAGGATACACTATTTTAGGGTTAAATGATTTCGCTGCATCAGCAACCATTTCCGGAGTCATTGTGTACGGAAGGTTCATTGGGAGAAACGCGACATCAATATTTTTCAGATTCTTCATTTCGGGAATATTTTCAGTATCTCCGGCAATATAAAATCTTTTATTGCCAATGGTAAGTACGTATCCATTCCCATCTCCTTTAGGATGAAAAGGCTGACCCGGAGCACGCTCATTTTTAATATTATAGGCAGGAACTGCTTCAATCGTAATATCATGAATCGTTCTCTTGTCACCCTGTTTCATTATCTGAGCCCATTCTACTTTCAGGGCTGACTTTTCATTGCACAGCATTATTGTCCCTGGTTTCTTTAGGTCATTAATTAGCAGAGGATCAAGATGATCAGAATGCTCATGTGTAACAAGTATAAGATCGGCCTTAGGCAGGTTCGCATAGCTGCCTGAGCTCCTGACAGGATCAATGTGGATAATAAAATCCCCTACTTTAAACATCAAAGATCCATGTCCAATAAAATGCATTTCTACAACCCCTGCTGAAGTTGTGATCTTGTCAAACGACGGCATATCCTGAGAAAATCCCGTAATCGTCATAGCTGTAATCATTAAGGTTAAAAAAAATCTTTTAATGACAGATAAATTTTTCATTTTCATATTGACAAACTTTTTTATTTGCTAATTTATAACATTTTATTCATTTGAAATTAATAATGGATATGCCAAATAAATAGATCACCCTGTTCCGCTTTGTGTTGACATCTAAAACTAAATATTTACAATAAATTTTTGTTTTTAATTGAATATAACTGATTGATGTTCTCCAAAGACTGACCGGAAGACCACCAAATCAAGTACTTACACATTCGGTTGTGTAGGTGTTCTTTATTTATGCCAGAATTATTTCAGAATTTTACAAATATTGGATTGATTTTATACTGTTATAATTTAGCCCATTATGATTCTCTGCATTTCATTTTTACACAATGGCATGATTAACCTCATAAATTGTAATCCCCTTTTCCTTTCCGCGAATAGGCACTTCACCTATTCTGCGTTTCTTGATGGCGCCGGGGAATTCGGACCGATCAAGTGTTGACTCAGTTACTAGAAAGGATGTTCCATATTGTTTGTTCAGCCCTTCAACTCTGGAGGCAATATTAACGCCATCAGAAATTACAGTTGTATCCATCCTGATATTGCCGCCAATAGTGCCAAGCATAATGATGCCGGTATGCATTCCGATTCCGATCCGGATTGGCTCCAGTTCCTTCTTTATCCTTACGGAATTGAATTTTTCCAGCTCCCGTAACATAGCTGTACCTGCCTCTACCGCTTTATCGACAGAATCGGGAAACAACGCCATTATCGCATCACCAATGTATTTATCGATAAACCCTCCGTATTTCATGATTACAGGTTCCATAAACCCGAGAAATTCGTTGATAAAGAAAAAATTCTCTTGCGGGGTCATTTTTTCCGATATTGAAGTAAATCCACGGATGTCCATAAAACAGATGGTCATCTCACGCTGAATATGATCACCTAACGCAACATCTATGATGCTGTCTTTATTCAGGTATGCCAGGAATTGTTTCGGGACGAACCGCTCATAAGCCTTGTTGATTTGTTGAGTATGTTGATAAAGGCGAATGTTTTCAAGCGTAACAGCGAATTGCGAACCTATGATAGAAAGAACCTCTTTTCTCTCTTCTGAAAACACATCCTGTAACAGGTTATTTTCGAGATAAACCACACCGACGAGTTTTTTCTGGTTGAAAATAGGGAAACATGTAAGCGCTTTTACCTGTTTCTCACTAAAGTAGGAATCTTTTTTAAATTCATGATCGCGACTCGTATCATTTATTGTCAAAACCTTGAGACTGTTCACTGAAAACCTGATAACGCTTATTGGGATGGCATACTCTGTATCGGTCAGATTTTCACCTGCAGGGATATCAACCATCTCAACTTCCCCTGATTTTACTGATACGCCTGCCCTGACATGCAATCCCTCCGGCTCGTTGAGAAGTAGAACACCTCTGTCGGCACCCGAATTCTCCATCATGATTCTCATAAAACCAGGAATCAGCCGATCCGGGTCTATTTCTCCGGCAAGCATGGCTGATGCCTTTAATATGGATTCCATATCAAGCATTTCTGTGCCATAGGATTCTGTAGTGTATGTTGAGTTTAACCCTGAAAATCGTTTTGATTTCTCGCTACCAATGTTTGTAGATCCAAGTTCTCTTAGTTTAGCCAAAGCGCCCCATTGGGAGTATTTTTTAATCATTTCGTGGCGTAAGGATTGGCTCAGGTGAGGAATAGTAAGTTTTTCATAAAATAATGAAGCTCTTTCCAGCGCAATTGCCTCCTCCTGGACGAAATTATTCTCCCTGGAAAGTATAATTGCTTTATCATAGGCTTTGCGGGCATTTTCGTTCTCATTGTGCCTGGCGCTCCATTCGGCTTCGATGAGGTGAAACTTATGAAGATAATTCTCCGGGGCATGTTTTGCCCATAGTTTCATCTTCTTCATGCTGCCCCTGACCGATTTCAAATCCTTGTCACCGGAATCTGGATTTACCAGAATAATAAGAGAACGGTAAAAATGATACAATGGAATATAATGAAGACCGACCACGGCTTCAAGATAAGCTTCTGCATCTTTGGCGCAACTTCTTGCTTTTTCGTAATCGCCAAACAGGTAATTGAGCTGCATTCGGTTGAGGTGCAGGAAAAATACTGCTGTTTTGTCGTGTGCATCAAAGCAACGTTGTAAAAGAACTTCCTCGTTGATTTGCCCGTTGCCGAGAATAGCGCTTACATTCTCAGGATCAGTAAGCCGGTTTACAGTGTGAAGCAGGATATCTGCCAGGTTGAAGGCACCATATTGTTTCAACTGTCTGAATGAACTCGTAAAGCTATTCAGTTCAGTTTGAAGAGAGCCCAATGGCTGTGCAGTAAAATACTTCCAGGTTAATGCATAGCATGCCACCCAGTTTCCACTGAAAAGATTACCTGCCATTAACCCGCTTCGGTATGCTTCCATCAGTGGTTCTATCATGGTGTTGGCATGCATTTTCCAATGCCTCACGAAGCAGTAATTCACAAAATATACCTTTACTTTATAAACCTCATCCTGGTATTTTTCCAGAAGTTTCTTACTCATTTCAGCGAACCGGAATCCTCCATCGTAATCTCCCAGTACACCGCTTAAAGTGATGGCAAAAGAGGCATACCCGAAAGCTGAAAGCGATGAATTTCCATATTTCAGAGAAATATCTACCATTCGGAACACGAGTAAAGGAAACAACTGACTTCCCGACATGTAGGCAGCCGGTGAAATCCGCTCCATTAACGGCATAGCCTGAAGCATGTAGGGATCTGTCATTTCAGGAAGATCAATGAGATTTTCAATTTTCTTA
>JBBQGD010000223.1:0-4506 GCA_038322655.1 Bacteroidales bacterium
TATACCAAATAGGGAATTTTTGATTAACAGCATATTACACAGGACGATGAACACATTAAGTTACAAATCAGTCACTCCAAAAGCCGCCGATATCAAGAAGGAATGGGTTTTGGTTGATGCCGAAAACGAAATTCTGGGCCGTATGGCAACACAAGTAGCCCGAATTCTGCGTGGAAAAACTAAAACCAACTATACTCCTCATCTCGATTGTGGTGACAATGTCATCATCATCAATGCTGAAAAGATCCGTCTTACCGGTAAAAAGATGAATGAAAAAGAGTACGTTCATTATTCAGGACATCCTGGCGGGCAGAAAGTAAATACCCCCAGGATTATGCTGAATAAGAAACCTACCTATGTAGTTGAAGAAGCAGTACGTGGTATGCTGCCTAAAACCAGGCTTGGTGCTGAATTATTCCGCAACCTGCGCGTTTTTGCCGGAGCTGAACATACTCACGAAGCACAGCAGCCTAAAAAGATTAACATTAACGAAATTAAATAAGTAATATGGAGACTACGAATGCTATTGGCAGGCGTAAATGTGCTGTCGCACGGGTTTACCTCAAGGAAGGCACCGGTGTCATCCTGGTTAACGGACGTGACTATAAAGAATATTTCCCAACTGCAATTTTGCAGAATACTGTAATGCAGGCTTTCGAAATTTCAGGTACAGTTGGTACTTTCGATGTGACTGCTAACTTAGGCGGTGGCGGCGTTAAAGGCCAGGCTGAAGCTCTGAGGCTGGGTATTTCACGTATTCTTGTCGAACTCGATCCCGAAAGGCGTCCTGCACTTAAGGCTGAAGGCCTGATGCGCCGCGATCCCCGTATGGTAGAACGTAAGAAATTCGGACAGAAAAAAGCCCGTAAACGCTTCCAGTTCAGCAAGCGTTAATAATGAGAATGAAGGTAGTTTAGTATCTAAATTGCCAGGACTTCCGCATGAGGCGGAGCTACCTGGCAATTGTGACATTAAAGAATGTAAACTAATTAATCAGGAGATAAATTAAATGGCAAGAACAACATTTGACGAATTACTCGATGCGGGCGCTCATTTCGGCCACCTTCGTCGTAAATGGAATCCAAACATGGCTCCCTATATCTTTATGGAGCGTAACGGTATCCACATCATCGATCTTTACAAAACGATCGCTAAAATTGATGAAGCTGCTGCAGCTATCAAACAAATTTCGAAATCAGGAAAACGTATCCTTTTCGTTGCTACAAAAAAACAAGCTAAAGAGTTGGTTTCCGAATTGGTACGCCCAACTAATATGCCTTATGTAACTGAGCGTTGGCCAGGCGGAATGCTTACCAACTTCGCTACTATCCGCAAAGCGGTTAAAAAAATGTCATCCATTGACAAATTAATGGTTAGTCCGGCATTTTTAGGTATATCAAAACGCGAACGCCTCCAGATTACCCGCGAACGTGCCAAACTTGAAAAGAACCTTGGTTCTATCGCTGACCTGAATAAACTTCCTTCAGCTGTTTTTGTGGTTGATATCATGAAAGAACACATTGCCATTGCTGAAGCGCGTAAACTTAACATACCTACTTTCGCAATAGTTGATACCAACAGCGATCCTAACCTGGTTGACTTCCCTATCCCGGCTAACGATGATGCTTCAAAATCGATTGCACTGATCATCAAAAAAATGATCGAAGCCATTGAAGAAGGCAGCAGTGAACGTAAGCTGGACCGCGATAAACGCGAAGAAGAAGGCGAAGAAGGCAGCGAAGAACATACAACCACGGCGGTTATTACTGACGACGATGATGACGATGCACGCGAAGTGGCACGTAAGAAACGTGTTGCCGCAGGACTCGAACCTGCTGATTCTGACGATCGCAAACGTCCCCGCAAAGCAATTACACGTAAACCTGCCCCGGGTGCAGCTCGCAAACCAAGACTCTAATTATCTTAAAAGTTTATTGTATTCATAAACCTGTGCTTATGTGCAGGTTTATGTAATTACAACCGTAAATAACAAATTGAAATAAAATAACAATGGCTAATATTACAGCATCAGAGGTAAATAAATTGCGCCAGATGACCGGTGCCGGAATGATGGATTGCAAAAACGCATTAGTAGAATCAGAAGGTGATTTCGAAAAAGCAATTGATACCCTGCGTAAAAAAGGACAAAAACTTGCACTGAAACGTGCTGACCGCGATGCAAATCAAGGTTTTGTAGTTGCTAAAACTACTGAAGATAAAAAATTTGCATCAGTTATCATGCTGAACTGCGAAACTGACTTTGTTGCTAAAAACCAGGAGTTTATTGATTATGCAAATAAACTTATTGACCTGACAATTTCAGTAAAACCTTCTTCACTGGAAGCTCTTCTGCAATTGACGATTGAAGGACGCACTGTAGCTGAAGGTGTTATTGACCTTACCGGTAAAACCGGCGAAAAAATGCAGCTCTCGCACTACGAATTTATTGAAGCTCCTTTAACATATGCTTACAATCATTTTGGTAACCGCCTCGCAGCTATACTTGGTCTGAATAAAACTGATTCAGCTGGTATTGATGATGTAGCCAAACATGTTGCCATGCAGATTGCTGCTATGGCTCCGGTAGCCTTAGACAAAGACGGTGTGGATGCAGAAACTATTGCCCGCGAAATTGAAGTAGGTAAAGACCAGGCTCGTGAAGAAGGTAAACCGGAAGAAATGCTTGAGAAGATTGCAATGGGTAAATTGAACAAGTTCTATAAAGAAAACACGCTGCTCAACCAGGAATTCATCAACGATTCGAAAATGACCGTTCGCGAATACCTGCAAAAAGCTGATAAAGACCTTACTGTAACTGCTTTCAAACGTTTACAGTTAGGCGCATAACAAGATCATTTTTTTTTTTTGAAAACTCCCGTCCGAAATGGCGGGATTTTTTTTGGGGGTGGCGGGATTTGTAATCCCGCTTTTTCAAGAAAATGGATGTTGTATTCATGTTTTAATTCCGGTTTATTATTTTTCACAAAAGATTTAACTGCGTTCCTGTTAACAACAAAAAACCTTGCAGAGGTACCGCAGGGTTTTTTGCAAAAAGGTTATGAGTGGGTTTGTTTATGGAAGTAACTTTTTGATTATTTCGGCGATCATTTTATTATCTGCTTTTCCGGCAACCAATTTACTGGAGATCCCCATCACTTTTCCCATATCTTTTATTCCTGTTGCCCCATTTTCAGCTATTACTTTTTTAACAATCGCAATAACTTCATTGTCGCTCAACTGTTCGGGCAGGTATTTTTCGATAATCGAAGCCTGGAATATTTCCGGCTCAGCCAGGTCGGGGCGGCCTTGCGCTTTGTAAATCTCGGCACTTTCACGGCGTTGTTTTACAAGTCGCTGCAGCATCTTTAGTTCTACAGTTTCAGGAATTATACCACCAGTAACGTCTTTACCTGTTTTTTCAAGAAGTAAAGCAGCTTTAATGGATCGTAAGGCTTCAAGTTTTTCCTTGTCCTTATGGATCATCGCCTGCTTAATATCCTCGTTGATGAGTTTTTCCAGTTCCATGGTATTTCTGATTTTTCGCTTCTGTTATTGTTTTAGTGGAGATTAAAAGGCTGGAAGACCGGAGACCGAGGTCGGAAGCATCCATAGCAAATTATTTTGCTTTTTGAATTAGCTTTGTGATCAAGTAATTAGTAGTTCTATTTAAACTTCGAACTTCCGACTTCCGTCTCCTGACTCACAATTAATCTACATTATCATGCAGAAACGAGTTATTTTCCCTCAAACTAGTTTTATTATTAGCATCGCTGCCTAAGGTATATCGGGAAACCTGGTCATCGTTCAACTGGCTGGATTCAGGCAAATCAACATTCCGACGCATGTAAGCAGGAACCCGCTCCATCTCCTCAACATTTGAAGCACCATAGGTTTTATGGCTGAGGTTTTTTAACTTGCTGATGCGGTCTAGTCGTTGATCTTCCTGTTCTATAGTTGGTTTTTCAACTGGAACGTGCACATAAACAGGTGCTTTCTCTTCTGGTTTTGTATCCGGAATAACAATTTCAAATTCAGGGTCCTGGTTAAAGAAAGATTTAACTTCGATAGGTTCAGAGTTCTGTGTAGTTGTTTCAGTAGCTTTTACGACTTTCTCAGCTGAATTGTCAGCAAAAAGTGTTAAAGGAGTTGTATTATTTACTGTTGGTTCGGGAATGTTTATCCTTTCAGGCTCTTCAGAGGGTTTTTGGGCGATGGCCTGCGGATCCGCTACCAGGTGAACTTCAGTTATGGGTTCAGCTTTTATGGTTGCCTGGGGTGCATATAATGTATTTTTAATTTCGTTTAGCGGATGAACCGTTATAACCGGCTTGTTAAATCCTGTAGCTATAAGGGTTATTGAGATTTCATCATCCAGGTTATCATCTACTCCATCACCCCATATCACATTGGCATCTTCACCGGTTCGGGTAGTAATATATCCTGTAATATCGTTAAGCTCTTCGAGCGAGATTTCATTTTTACCAGAAGTAATATAAAGCAATACAT
>JBBQGD010000224.1:0-4462 GCA_038322655.1 Bacteroidales bacterium
CAGCTATCCCGAATTTAAATTTAAAGAAATGTCAGTTGATTCGCTGCGTGAAATTGAAACTGTTGCCGGGAATTGGCACGATAACCTTGTGAGGGTTGAATTGTTGGAAAGGTTTTTGGGTAAAACGAAACCAATTGATGATACAGAAAAATTTAAATATCAAAAATTATATAATTCCTGTAAATCAGAGTTGGATATTACGTACCATGAAACTTTCAGGATAGTGCGAAGGGAATTTAACCCGGAATTCCAGGATTAGTATTTGAGTCAGAATCTTAAAGTTTTGGATTTTGCTTATGCCTGTCTTTGTCGCGCAGGGTTTTCTTTTGCAGGTTTTTATCAATTGCGGAGGTAAGGTCAATGCCGGTTTGATTAGCCAGGCATACCAAAACAAACAATACATCGGCCATTTCATCAGCAAGATCAGCACCTTTATCTGATTCTTTTTCGCTTTGTTCGCCATACCTGCGCGCCATAATACGTGCCACTTCACCAACCTCTTCCATAAGAATTGCAGTGTTGGTCAATTCGTTGAAATAACGGACACCAGTGGTTTTTATCCATTGATCAACGGTTTTTTGCAGCTGTTCTATAGTCATTTGAGATGCCAATAAATGCTTGAAAATTATTCCTTTACTTCCAACCTGAATCCGGTACCATGCACATTTACAATAGAAATATCGGGATCGTCTTTCAGGTGTTTGCGGAGTTTTGTGATAAAAACATCCATACTGCGACCAATGAAATAATTATCGCTGCCCCAGACGGCTTTAAGCGTTTTTTCACGCGTGATAAGCTGATTTTTGTTATTGTATAAAACTCTCAGAAGCTCAACTTCCTTAGTTGTCAGGTTAATGCGTCTGCCATCAATCCTAAGTTCATGATTATATGAATCGAAAGTGTATTTTCCGAGAGGGAAAACGCTGTCTGAGGTAAATACATCCGCCTGTGAATTATTTTCAGCCTGGCGGCAACGTCTGAGTATAGCTTCTATACGAAGTTCAAGTTCTTCACTGCTGAACGGTTTGGTTATATAATCATCGCAACCGGCCTTAAATCCTGTCACGCGATCTTCAGCTTGTCCGCGTGCAGTGAGAAAGATGATTGGAACCTGTTGGTTAAACTGTCGTATTTCCTGGGCCAGGGTAAAACCGTCTTTTCGTGGCAACATTACATCAAGTATCAATAAGTCGAATTTCTGCAACTTAAAATTTTCCAGGCCTTCAACACCATCTATTGCTCTTACAACATTGTAAGCCTGAAGTTCGAGGTAATCGTGGAGCACGTCGCCCAGGTTAATATCATCTTCAACCAATAGAATTTTAGTCTTCATATATAGATTCTTTAAGTGAAACATGGCTCAGGTAATCGAGTGGCAGTGAAATTTCAAACCGGCTTCCTTTTCCGGGTACGCTATGTAGATTTATGCTTCCGTTATGCGCTTCAATAAGCCGTTTTACATAATACAAACCCAGACCGAAGCCTTTTACATCGTGTACGTTCCCGGTATGTACGCGGTACATTTTGCGGAATATTCGCTTTTGATTCTCTTTGCTTACGCCGATTCCTTTATCCTCAACAGCAACTACAATATGGTCGTTCCGGTTATATGTGCTTATTGTAATTTCAGGAATTCCCGGTGAATATTTATTGGCATTGTCGAGTAGGTTTATAATTACGGTTTCGATATGCATGATATCAGCAAATGATTTGTGGTTAGTTGCTTCAAGATGTAATTTTACTGAACCTTTTCTTTCTTTTACCAGTATCTGAAAGCTATCAGCAACTTTATTCAAAAGCTCATGCATATCTACCGCTTCATATTTAAGATTGAAAGTGCCGTGATCGAGTTCAGCAAGTTGAAGTACATTTTCGACCTGGTTTTTTAGCCGGATATTCTCATCATAAATTATACCTGCATATTTACGGGTCTTGGCTTCGGAAGTGAGCACTGCCGGTTTTAACAACATTTCGCTTGCAAGTGATATAGTTGCGATAGGCGTTTTAAATTCATGAGTAATATTATTCACGAAATCACTTTTCATCTCTGAAATATTCTTTTGCCTCAGAAAAGAATAGATAGTAAATATAAAGCCCAAAACAAGCACAACAAGCAATATGAAACAAACCAATAACCAACCCAAAATACTATGTAAAGCCCGGTTTTTTTCGTCGGGGAACCAGGCGCCAAGTAAAATTTCATTATTTTTGAAGACACATGATAATGAAGCTGTATGATTTGTTTTCAGCAATTGTTGTTCAAATCCACGTTTTGAAATATATTCGGTCTGCCAAGTGTTTGGGCTAAAAATACCGTAAATATATTCACCATGAAGTCCTGCTTCCTCAAATTGCGCTTTTATAATTGACTTAAGTACTTCCACATTTATACCAGTATTCAGAATGCTGTCGGAACGATGGCAATTATTGGTACAAAAAAGTCCTTCTGCACAGGTATCCGATTTGTTCTCGTAAATTTGATTTACTGTACCTTTAAGCGCCAGCCTTACCCGGTTATCAAATTGTTGTTCCTCCAGCATAATAGCATTCCGAATCCAGTAAAACTGAATAAAAATAATGCCTGCCAATGCAAAACCAGTGATGGAAACAATAATTAAAAATGTTCTTTTCTTCACAACTTCAAAATTAGGAAGTTAAATGGCAGGTTTAACGACAGTTAACATATTATTAACAAGACCATAGTTAGTGTAATTTTTAATTGGCATCCTGAAGTGATAAATGTACTGTGAAAAGCTTTATGAAACAATAACCTGTAATTAAGGTTTTATTCATCTTAAATATGATATAATTGCCTGATATTGTGATATATATTTGATTAACTATTTTCTCTTTAACTACCCTTCAATAAATTCTTATCTTTGCAAAATAAAAATTTCCCTATGGAAACTTCGAGAGTGGTATACACAGGCGATTTGCGCACTGAAGCAACGCATGTAAAATCCGGACAAACTTTCGTTACCGATGCTCCTATTGATAACAAAGGTAAAGGCGAAGCATTTTCGCCTACCGATCTGCTGGCAACTTCGTTGGGAGCATGTGCCATTACAACAGTTGGTATTGCTGCAAAAACACATGGATTTGATGTGGATGGAGCCACAATTAAAGTAACGAAAATCATGGCCTCTGACCCACGCAGGGTAGGTGAAGTGATTGTTGAAATGTATTTCCCTGAAACAATATACTCTGAAAAGGAAAAAGCTATTATCAGAAAAACCATTGATACCTGCCCTGTTGCTAAGAGTCTCAATCCTGAACTGAAACAGACATTTATTCTTAATTTCCGGGATAAATAAATCAGATTACCTTATAAGTAAAAATATAAACTTTTGGAACCTTCAACCTCCGGCGCTGAGCCACAAACCTTTATTGTAAAAACCATTGCAGGCCTCGAACAGGTTCTGGCTGCCGAAATTGAAGAAATAGGTGGCGCCAATGTGCAGGTGCTGACTCGCGCAGTGAGTTTCGAAGGCGACAAGCGAATGCTTTATAAAGCTAATTATTGCCTTCGTACAGCACAGAGGATATTGATGCCGATATTCACTTTCCAGATGGCCGACGAGGATGATTTGTACAACCAGGTAACTGCTTATCCCTGGGAGAATTATCTTACGCTTCAGAAAACTTTAGCCGTCGATGCCGTTTCGAGCGATTCGGAATTAACACATACACATTATATTGCCCAGCGTACCAAGGATGCCATTGTCGATCGTTTTCGTACCATCAGTAATGGCCGCAGGCCTTCGGTTGATACTGAAAATCCGCATGTACGGATAAATATTCATATCCGCGGAAGCATTTGTGATGTATCTGTTGACAGCTCGGGTGCTTCGTTGCATAAACGCGGGTACCGGGTTTCCAATGCCGAGGCTCCTTTAAGCGAAGTGCTGGCAGCGGGTCTTATCATGCTTTCAGGATGGAAGCACGACTGCAATTTTATCGATCCTATGTGCGGATCGGGAACGCTGTTAATTGAAGCAGCCATGATTGCGAATAATTTCCCTGCCGGTATGTATCGCAAGGAATTCGGATTTATGCACTGGCCCGATTTCGACCAGGAATTGTGGAATGAAGTTACTGCCGAAGCAATGGATAAACAAACTGAGTTTGAATACCAGATTCTGGGCAGCGATATTTCACCGAAAAACCTGGCTTCAGCAAGAGCAAATGTAAAATCAGCACGGCTTCATAAAGACATTACACTTTCAGTAAATCCTTTTTCAGCACTTCAACCGCCTGCGGGCGAACCAGGTATTATACTGATAAATCCGCCTTACGGCGAACGCATCCGGTTGAATGATATTATCGGGCTTTATAAAAGTATTGGCAATACGTTGAAACAGGAATTTGCCGGTTACCAGGCATGGGTGATCAGCAGCGACCAAAGGGCGTTGAGTATGATTGGTCTCAGGCCTTCAGCCAAATTACCTGTTTTTAACGGTCC
>JBBQGD010000225.1:0-4435 GCA_038322655.1 Bacteroidales bacterium
ATCGTTACCTGAAAGTTAAATGAAAAAGCATTTTAAATACTTCTTTCACAGAAGAATGGTTAACTGATAATTCCCTTTTTCGACTCAACCTACATGAAGTTAACAAGATAAACCGTACTTTTGCACCTCTTTAACAAGATCAGTTACGAAATGGAATAAGTCGAAGTTTACTCCATACAACTTTGAAACTCTTTACCGGATATCTTGTTAATTGATAAGATAGTTTGACCAACAGTATTTAATTCAGTACCAATATATTATAAGCATGACCAACTACAATCTTTCACACCTTGACGAATTGGAAAGTGAATCCATATTCGTGTTTCGCGAAGTAGCAGCCCAGTTCGAACGTCCTGCATTACTTTTTTCGGGAGGCAAGGATAGCATTGTAATGACATACCTGGCCCGGAAAGCATTCTGGCCGGCAAAAATCCCGTTTCCGTTGCTTCATGTGGATACAGGGCATAATTTCCAGGAAACCATCGAATATCGTGATAAGTTGGTTAAAGAACTCGGAGTACAATTGGTTGTCGGCTCCGTACAGGAATCGATTGATACCGGACGAGTAGTTGAAGAAAAAGGCTACAGTGCCAGTCGCAATTTGCTGCAGACTGTTACGTTACTCGATACCATCGAAAAATACAAGTTTGATGCTGCCATGGGTGGCGGACGTCGTGATGAGGAAAAAGCACGTGCCAAAGAACGTTTTTTCTCCCATAGAGATGAGTTCGGACAATGGGACCCTAAAAACCAACGCCCTGAATTATGGAATATCTTTAACGGCCGCAAACATATTGGTGAACATTTCAGGGTATTCCCTATCAGCAACTGGACCGAAATGGATATATGGCAATATATATACAAAGAGAATATTCCTTTACCAAGCATTTATTTTACTCATAAACGTGAAGCTTTCCTGCGCGATGGCGTTTGGCTCGCTAATGCCCCTTTTATGAAACTGAAACCAACGGAAAAACTAGAAACAAAAGTTGTCCGTTGCCGGACTATAGGTGATGTTTCCTGCACCGGGCTTAATCTTTCCACAGCTAATTCGCTGGAAGAAATTATTGATGAAATTGCTGCAACACGTGTTACTGAGCGTGGTAGCCGTGCTGACGATATGCGGAGCGAAGCTGCCATGGAAGACAGGAAGAAGGAAGGGTATTTTTAGAAGTACAAGTTTTATAAGCATAGGTGGAGACAAGGCGACACGGAGAGGGGAAAATGGAGAAGGGAGAATGGGAGAGGAGCGAAGTGCCACACAATTACATTTCAAAACACATAAACTTAGTTCTATGTACTCAGCATCGAACACTTAGCACAAAATAAATGACTGAATTTTCATCCAAAGGATACCTGAATATGGAGCTGTTGCGTTTTACGACAGCCGGAAGTGTTGATGATGGCAAGAGTACGCTTATTGGAAGACTTTTATACGACAGCAAATCAATTTTTGAAGATCAACTTGAGGCTGTGAAACGGGCAAGCATACAACGTGGTAACGAACACATAAACCTTGCTTTGGTAACTGATGGATTGCGTGCCGAACGTGAACAGGGAATTACTATCGATGTGGCTTACCGCTATTTTGCAACTCCTAAACGCAAATTTATTATTGCCGATACTCCCGGCCATATTCAATATACACGAAATATGGTAACCGGCGCGTCCACAGCTAATGCAGCACTCATAATAATTGATGCACGCAACGGCGTTACCGAACAAACTTACAGGCATACTTATATTGCTACTCTTTTACAGATTCCTCACATATTGATCTGTATCAATAAGATGGATCTGGTTGGATACAGCGAGGAAATTTATAATGAAATACAGGAAAAATTTGTTGCTTTCGCATTGAAACTTGGGGTTAAAGACTTTCGTTTTGTTCCGATAAGCGCTTTGCATGGCGATAATGTGGTTGAGCCTTCAACCAATATGAACTGGTATAATAACGGCACCCTGCTCGAAGTACTCGAAACCCTGTCAATAGACCACGATTACAACCTCACTGATGCGCGTTTCCCGGTTCAATATGTTATCAGGCCTATCTCCCACGATTACCATGATTACCGGGGTTATGCAGGCCGCGTGGATGGCGGCATTTTTAAAAACGGAGATAAGGTAATGATACTTCCCGGAGGACACCATACAACCATTAAATCCATTGAATTAGAGAATAAGCATTTATCGCAGGCATTCCCGCCTATGTCAGTTACAATGCAACTGGATGATGATATTGATATCAGTCGCGGGGATATGATTGTAAAAGAAGATAACCTTCCACAGGTAAGCCAGGACATTACCATGATGGTTTGCTGGATGAGTACACGGCCATTGCAGATTGACGGCAAATATGCGCTCAAACATACCACCCGTGATGTTCGCTGCCTCGTAAAAGAAGTTCATTACAAAGTAAACGTGAATACCCTTGGAAAAATAACCGATGATACCGAAGTAAAAATGAATGATATAGCGCATATTTCGATTCGCACAACAAAACCCTTACTTTTCGATTCATACAAACAGAACCGCATAACCGGTGCCGTTATTTTTATTGATGAAGGCACAAATGAAACTGTTGGTGTGGGAATGATTGAATAGAATTTGAATTCCCTATTCGTTTTTGTTACCATGGAGGCATGGAGAGCACTGAGGGTCGCAGAGTTTTGTATTATTGAACGTAAAGAAAGTAAATTCGGTTCTAAGTTTTCGATTTCCGGATATTTTCTCCATTTCCTCCTTGCCTCCGTGATTTATATAATCTCAGTATAAAGGCATTCCAACGCTTTTCAAAACTGATGATCAATTTCTTTCTTGTTTTTGGGCTCAACTTCATATTTTATTAAAATTGATGCTTTACATTAGTTTTGTATCAACCTTTTACTCTATTTTTGACCCTTCTAAAACTTATTCATCACTCATTAAAAATTTAAAAATCACTTACCAAGCAATTCTTCAATATGAAAAAAACAGTTTTTCTGCTTTCGTTTAGCCTTGTATTTGCATTTTCAGGCAACAGGGTAAATGCATGTTCCAATTTCCTGATTACCAAAGGTGCCACCGTTGATGGTTCAAGCATGATCAGTTATTCAGCCGACTCACACGTACTTTTCGGTGAATTATATTACTGGCCCGCAGCTACCTATCCTGCAGGATCCATGCTGGATGTGTATGAATGGGATACCGGTAAATTTATGGGTAAAATAAAACAAGCTCCGCAAACCTACAATGTTGTTGGAAATATGAATGAACACCAGGTAGCTATTGGCGAAACCACTTTCGGTGGCCGGGAGGAGCTGGTTGACACTGCCGCTATTATGGATTATGGCAGCTTGATTTATATCGCATTGCAACGTTCAAAAACTGCACGTGAAGCCATACAGGTTATTACTTCGCTTATGGCCGAATACGGATATGCCAGCGAAGGTGAATCTTTTTCCATCAGTGATCCGAACGAAGTATGGATTATGGAAATAGTAGGAAAAGGAAAACCTGAACTTGTTAAAGATAAAAGAGGCCGTGTAACTGTAAAATATAACAAAGGTGCCGCCTGGGTTGCAGTGCGTATTCCTGACGGGTATATTTCGGGCCATGCCAACCAGGCCCGCATTACCACATTCCCGCTTAACGATCCTGAAAACTGCCTGTATGCTCCTGATGTGATCAGTTTCGCCCGAGAAAAAGGTCTTTTTACAGGAAATGATAAAGACTTCAGTTTCTCTGATATTTATGCTCCTGTTAATTTCGGAGGAGCCCGTTTCTGCGAAGCACGCGTATGGAGTGGTTTCAATAAAGTAACCAAGGGAATGGACAAATACCTGGATTATATCAAAGGTGAAAACCTCCACAACCGTATGCCTTTGTATGTAAAACCCGATCATAAGCTATCACTACAGGAAGTAATCGGCCTGATGCGCGATTATTACCAGGGCACCGAACTTGATATGACCAAAGACATTGGCGCCGGTCCTTATGCCTGTATCGTCCGCTGGCGTCCTCTCTCATGGACGGTTGACGGCGTTGAATATTTCAATGAAAGAGCCATCAGCACACAGCAAACAGGGTTTGTTTTTGTTGCCCAATCGAGGCCATATGTTCCCAGTCCGCTTGGTGGAATCATCTGGTTTGGTGTTGATGATACATATTCAACTGTTTTTACACCTATGTATACCTGTATGACCAAAGTACCCGAAACATTTGCCGTTGGGAATGGTTCAATGATGGAATTTAACGATAATGCAGCATTCTGGGTATTTAACCAGGTTTCGAACTTTGCCTACACCCGGTATAAAGACATGATTGTGGATATTCAAAAGAAACAGTCAGAGCTCGAAAACAATTATATGGCTATGGTTCCGGCTATCGATAAAGTGGCACTTGAGATGTATCGTAAAGATCCGGCAAAAGCTGTACAGTTTCTCACCGATTTCTC
>JBBQGD010000226.1:0-4392 GCA_038322655.1 Bacteroidales bacterium
AAGCATAATGGCACAAAGGTCGCGGGTGGCACTGGTACAAATTACCGAGCCGCGAAATCCAAGCCGGTAGATGTATGGGATCAGGCCTGAGTGATCGATGTGTGCATGGGTAAGAATTACATGATCAATTTTAGCCGGGTCGAACATAAGGTTACGGTTCATGCCATCTGTTTCGAGGCCTTTGCCCTGGAACATACCGCAGTCGAGCAGGATTTTCTTACCACTATCGGTGGTTATAAGGTGTTTGCTTCCGGTAACTTCGCGTGCGGCACCGATAAATTTTATTTTCATATACCTGATATTTCGGATTGTTTACTGTTTTCAAAATTAATCTTAATAAATATGCAAAATCAAATCAAATATAACAATTCTGTTAATTTTAACCAAATGACTCTTAGCAGGGGAAATACTATTTGTTTTCGGGGAGTAAATTCGTAGCTAAGCAATATAATTCCACAAACATCGGAACTGACCGACAAAAATAGATACATTTGAACATTGAATTAGACAATACGATTCTATGGTTCTGAATTATATCTGGGTTGCGTTTTTTATTATTGCTTTTATTGTAGGATTGATCCGGCTGATCTTTTTCGGTGACACCGAGATTTTCCCTCTAATGATGAACGGCACCTTCGATATGGCTAAAACCGGTTTCGAGATTTCGCTGGGACTCACCGGTGTTATGACACTTTGGATGGGCCTGATGAAAGTTGGGGAAACCGGCGGCATTATCGGACTGATGTCGAAAGCTGTGGGGCCGCTTTTCAGACGACTTTTCCCTGAAATCCCTAAAGATCATCCTGCTGTTGGCTCCATGATGATGAATATCGCAGCCAATATGCTCGGACTTGATAATGCAGCCACTCCGCTTGGTCTTAAAGCCATGACCCAGCTCCAGGAACTCAATAAGGACAAGGACACAGCGTCAAATTCCATGATCATGTTCCTGGTGTTGAATGCTTCGGGGCTCACCATTATACCAATCAGTATTATGGTTTACCGCACCCAGCTTGGGGCTGCCGATCCATCAGATATATTCATTCCTATTCTGCTGGCTACTTTCGCGTCAACTCTTACTGGAATTATTTCAGTTTCGCTGATTCAGCGTATCAACCTATTCAATAAAGTGATTCTGCTTTACCTGGGAAGTTTTACTATACTGGTGTCTTCCATTATCTGGTATTTCAGCACTATATCGCAGGAACAGGTTACAACTATATCTGCCGTTGCCGGAAACCTGATTCTCTTTAGCATTATCTTTTCATTTATAGTGTTAGGATTGGTAAAGCGCATCAATGTGTACGATGCTTTTATCGATGGAGCCAAAGAGGGTTTCGGCATTGCGATAAAAATTATTCCTTACCTGGTGGCCATATTGGTTGCTGTTGGAGTGTTCCGTTCATGTGGGGCCCTGGATTTCCTGGTACAAGGCATTGGACACATGTTTGCGGCCATGGGCGTGAATACCGATTTTGTGGCAGCCTTGCCAACAGCTTTTATGAAACCTCTCAGTGGTTCCGGTGCACGGGGAATGATGGTGGATACCATGAAACAGTTTGGCGCCGATTCATTTGCCGGCCGTTTATCCTGTGTTTTCCAGGGCGCTGCCGATACAACCTTTTATATCGTTGCCGTTTATTTTGGCTCTGTGGGAATAAAAACAACCCGCTATGCGATAACGGCAGGCCTGCTTGCCGACCTTGCTGGAATAATAGCTGCCATATTTGTGGCCTATTTGTTCTTTCATTAACCTGATTAATTGTTCGATTTGTACAACCCATAGTTATATTTTATAAAATCCGATACACATGAAGAAAAACCTGGCTTTACTTCTCATCCTGTTTTCATTATATGCGAACGCCCAGTTGCTCACGGAAGATATAGCATTAAAGCTTTCGAGGATGCCTTTGAAATGCATTCAAACGGAATGGCCCAACAAGACATCGCACCTTTCGGACGGACCGACGGACCATATCCTTTATCCTTCACAGTTGCACCCAATATTTTACGGATGTCTCGACTGGCACAGCAGTGTACATGGTCATTGGCTTCTGGTAAAAGTGTTAAAATCGTTTCCGCAGATATCAAACAGGGATTCCATCATATCCTGCCTGGCAAACTCATTTGATCCTGAGAAAATAAAAGCAGAGGTTGAATACTTTACAAAATATACCGGGTCGAATACCTACGAACGAACCTATGGATGGGCATGGCTATTACAACTTGACAATGAGCTACTCAGCTGGAAAACTGAGCAGGGACAACAATGGCACAGAACGATGCAGCCTCTTACCGAAACTATTGTTAAATTATGGAAAGCCTACCTGCCTAAGCAAACGTATGCTAACCGCACAGGTGTTCATCCCAATACAGCCTTTGGGCTCGCTTTTGCCCTCGACTGGGCCCGGGCAGCAGGCGACACGGCGTTTGAAAATACTATTATCCACAAAGCCAAAGATTTTTATTTAAACAACCAGAAAATGCCGGCCTTTCTTGAGCCTGACGGCACTGATTTTTTCAGCCCGACCCTCGAAGCCGCTGATCTGATGCGCCGTGTTTTGACTCAGAAGGAATTTGTTAAATGGTTTGACCGCTACTATGAAAAGCGCAGCATTATTCAATTAACACAGTTACCGGTGGTAAGCGACCGCGCAGATTACCAGATTGTACATCTCGACGGACTGGCGCTGAGTCGAGCCTGGTGTATGAAAGGAATTGCCAAATCCTTGCCTGCACGAAATCCTGACAAGAAATTGTTTGAAGAAACAGCCGATCGGTTTATAATGAATACTTTGCCAAATGTTACTTCGGGAAATTACGGAGGTGATCACTGGCTGGCCACTTTTGCTTTGTATGCTTTAAACTAAAAGGTATCAGTTTCGTTTTATTCTTTATTAGAATCAAATTTTAATAAATACCGAAATTCAAGTTTTCAAAAGGAATTTCTGGCTTTGTAATTTGAATAATTCAAAGAAAAACCTGCTATGGATCATGTAAACTGGGGAATAATCGGCTGCGGTGATGTTACCGAGAAAAAAAGCGGACCAGCCTTCAACAAAATAGAAGGTTCAAGGCTGGTTGCTGTGATGCGTCGTGATACTTCAAAAGCCGAAGATTATGCCCGACGACATAGTGTGCCAAAATTTTACTCAGATGCAACTTTACTGATTAACGATCCCGATGTAAACGCGGTGTATATTGCAACACCTCCTGATACACATGCAAAATACGCCATTGAGGCCATGAGAGTTGGTAAAGCAGTTTATGTGGAGAAACCAATGGCTCGCACAATTGCCGAATGTGAAGAAATGATCCGGGTGAGTGAAGAAACGGGTCAGCCCTTATTTGTTGCGTATTACCGCCGCAGGCTGCCTATTTTCCTGAAGATTAAAGAGTTGGTAGAAAACGGTGATATTGGCGATGTAAAATACATTTATGTTCAACTACACCTGCCACTTAAACCCGAAGAGGTTGATCCGGGGAAAACACCTGGTTGGCGCGTTAATCCTGAAATATCAGGCGGCGGCCATTTTCATGATCTGGCAGCACACCAGTTTGATTACCTCGAATACCTTTTAGGCCCTATAAAGGAAGCAAAAGGAATATCACTCAACCAAACCGAGCTTTACCCGGCTGACGATATAACTACGGCTACTTTCCTTTTTGAATCCGGCGTTGCCGGAACAGGTTCATGGTGTTTTACTGTCCCTGAAAATCTGAAAGACGATACCACAGTTATAATCGGTTCGGAAGGGAAAATCATGTTTTCATTTTTCGCACATCAGAATATTCTGGTTATAAAAAGCGACGGAAGTCATCATCAATATACGCTGCCAAATCCTGAAAATATTCAGCAACCACTTATCCAGACTATAGTTGATCAATTGCTTGGAAAAGGAGTATCTCCTTCAACCGGAAAAACCGGAATTCGTTCGACTATGATCATGGAATGGATAACTTCGTAATTGAAAAAACAAAGGCTGGAAAATACAAATAGTAAATAAACGGATTATTAAAAGTAATCGATATGAGAATTACAAAATCAATAATATACACAATACTGTTTTTGTTGGCAGCAGGTTTGCTGCAAGCTCAAACTAATATAAATGACCAGGGTCAAGCCGGCTATAGAAGTAGTTATGAGGACAAAACTCTTTCCCCGACCAAATATCCATCGTTGATGCCTTTCAACAGGTGGATTGAACCGGCCGGAAAACAGATTTATTTTGGCAACCCAAATCTTGAAAACCATGCGCTGGATGTCGTTTTTTCTCCTGATAAGAAATGGCTGGCTGTAGAAGGGCGGTATGAAGTGTTGATTATTTCGCCTAAAGACAACAGGATTGTAGCATCCCTGCCACTGGATAGTATTGTCAGGAAAAGAAACCT
>JBBQGD010000227.1:0-4388 GCA_038322655.1 Bacteroidales bacterium
AATGGTCATGATTAATAAAATCACCGATGCCAAAGGGAATATTTTGTATGAGCGACAAAATACAGAACCGGCAACTGTTTTCAGTGCCGAAACAAGTCAAACGATAACTGCTATTCTGCAGGAAGCTATCAATCACGGAACAGGAGCCAGCATACGGTCACAATATGGAATTCAGTCCAATCTTGCCGGAAAAACAGGAACTGCTCAAAACTTTTCTGATGCATGGTTTGTTACATACACACCTGATTTGGTTTTGGGCACGTGGGTAGGAGCGCGTACACCAGATGTTCACTTTTTCAGTGGCAACGGTTCAGGCTCTTCACTGGCGTTGCCAATAGCTGCAAAAGTGGTGAAAGAAATTGAAAATAATGCTGGTTTAAGAGCGAAATATCTTACACCGTTTTACTTGCCTGCCGAAGATTATTCTTTCCTGCAATGTGACCCGTATCTTCAAAAAGGGGTTAAAGGCTTTTTTAACCGTCTTTTTAAAGGAAAGGATGCTGATAATAAGGAGAAGAAAAACAAGAACGAAAAATCATTTTTTGAAAGACTGTTTAAACGAAAATAAGAAAATTGTTATTAGGATAATTAAATGAAATAGAGGTAATTAGTAAAATGATACAGAAAATACCGGAGAATTTCTAAGTTTTAGTTCATACAAATAATTTTAAAATCTCAGCCATGAAAAATGTAGCTTTTACCCTTTTATTAATCATGTCAGGCTTTGGAAGCATGCTTAAAGCCCAGGAATTTACAAATTTCATTTCATGTAAAGTTGATGGAAAAGATTGGAACGCCGAAGCCAAAAGAATGAAAATTCCGATTTCCGGTTTCGAGTACCTTGGAGTGGCAGCTTTTAAAGTAAGTCCTGATGTGCAGGTATGGATTACCTTCTACTATTTTTCTGACAGCCTGAAACCCGGTACATACCCTATTTTATCAGAAGATGACCTGAATTCAAAATCAAAAAAGAAAGCGGATAAGAATCTAGTATGGGTATTGGTTGATTATACTGAAGAAACCAAAGGCTTGGGGCATGCTTTTCACGATGGAGAATCATTGAGTGGCACTGTCACTATCGATAAAGTGAGCAAAACCTCTATTGAAGGCAGCTTTGAAGCCACTTTGAAAGGTGTTTATTATAAAAAACGCACAATGGCGACCATATCGGGATCAGGAATCAAGGGCAATCTGGAACGTAAAATGGTTACCAAAGCAGGTGGTGGAATGTTAGCAAATGCGGGAGCACACGACCATGATAACACTAAAAAAAGTGATGAAACCGATACAATCATTCTGAGCGAAGGTAAATTCCATGTCGATTGGAGCAAAACGGAGGAGAAAAGTAAATAAACCCTTCCTTTGCAGATTTTCTCGTCATTTCAAGTGATTGTGATCGTTCTGCCTATATCAAAAAGCAGATGCTCATTGTATTCAATATAACCCAATTGGTTTGTCAGCATATGGGTTTTCCCCAAATTAAAATCAGGTATATTCGAATGGGTATGTCCGTACATCCAGTAATCAATTTCCGAATCTTCAATGAGGTCTGATAGTTCAACAACAAAAGCTTCGTTTAGCAGGCTGCCGTTATATCTTTCAGGATAATTTTTAAGTGTAGGTACATGGTGCGATACAACTATCGTTTCACAATCTTCTACTTTATCTTTCAAGGCCGAAACCAGGAATGCCTTACTTTCCTGGTTTAACAGGTTGAATTCTTCCGGCGAAAAAAGTTTACCCTGGTAGGATATAACATGAAAATCAGACATATTCTTTTTTATCCTGTATTCAGATAGAGGCGAAATATGTGACCATAAAGTCGTAAAGATAAACCGTGTGTTATTTAACTTTATGGATTGATTATTAATAAGCACAACATTATTTCTGATTTTCTCGTTCATCGTTCCGCTGCGTTCCGAAACATCGGAGTGATAATATTCGTGGTTCCCAGGCAGCCAGTAAGTTGTTTCAAAATGATCAGCAAGGTAATCGAAGAAATCAGCATGCTTATCCATAATGGCAAAGGGGACAATATCGCCGGCCAGTATGAGAATATCTCCTACAGGATTCAATGGATTGGATTTAAGAAAGGATTGGTTCTCGGCGAATTCAAGGTGAAGATCAGAGCAGTATTGAATTTTCATAAACCAGGTTTTATTTTTTGGAATGAATGTATCAATGTGAGCCAAAGTTAGTGAACTTTTTAGCTTTTGATGATTGTCAGGCAAAAGACAAAGACTTTCGTCCCCCTTAAACTATATATGCAATAAAATTATGACTTTGATAAATTTACAATTATCATTAAAAGAATATAGTAGCGCTATAAATGAACAGGGATATACTATTTGATTTAGTAAGTTTCATGTATACCAGGAGTGATTATGCTGCCAATTATTTCCTATATTACGTTTGGTGTTACTGGTTTGGCTAAAAAGGCATTCATTCCGGCGGAGGCACACTCATTTTTATTTTTTTCGTTGGCATAGGCCGTTACCGCAATAATCGGGATTTTTTGATTAAAAATTCTGATATTTCGTGTTGCTTGTATGCCGTCAAATTCAGACATTTCAATATCCATTAAGATAGCGTCAAAAACAATGGAGGTACAAGCTGCAACTGCCAATAACCCATTGGCTACAATGGTATATTCCCAACCCAAAGTACGCATGTACTTCCGCATAAGCAATTGATTCATCATATCATCTTCAGCAATAAGGACTCTCATATATTCTAAAATCAAAATATTATTTACCTTGAAGTTTTACTTCAAAGCAAAACCTTCCATGTTTAAATTGACAAAAATAGACCATTAAAATGAAATACTTTTCAGGCAGTATTAATTTTTGCTAGTATCAGTTCTTTTATTCTTCTCACTTCGCTTTTCCTGAAACCATAAGCCTTAATGCTGCCATCACCGTTGGTTTCAATATTAATTGTTGAATAGCCGATTAAAGGACTAATAGTGTTTACTGAAGAAATCCGTTTGAAGGGAATCGTTTTCTCATTACCACTGAACAGGCCTGGAATTTTTAATGTTACTCCATCCTTGTCAATAATAATTTCTGATGGATAAACTTTGTTATCTGCCGTAAGACGTGATGCGATAAAAACTTCCATGTAAGAACAAATTAAAAGAAAAACTGGTTTTATTTAACTCACTTCATTCATTCTACCAAAGTTAAGGATAATTTAAAAATTTTATTCAAAACCGGATGAATTCCCCTGCATAAATTCATTTGGGAAAACTATATTCACAATTAAATACAAGGTATCAATTTTAAATTTTTAAAGATAAGTAAATTTTCTTTACTGTAAAAGGAATAGTGTTTTTAATATTATTATCAGGTAAACCCTTACCAGAATGCATAATTACACTTTAAGCTTATTAATTTCAATGGATTGTTACCCTAAACCAGACAGCTATAGTTAATTTTGATATACACTAAATTATATATTTACATTTATCCACATTCATATTTGTCAGACTTCAAGTGATTCAATCAATTGACTAGTTGTTAAGTTCAGATCGCACTTTTTTAAAACCCTACTCACTAAAACAAATATTCATTACTAACCAACTAAAAATCAACATTATGAAAAAAATAAATTTACTAGCATTTGCAATAATAGCATCCGTAGTTTTATTAACAGGATTTGCTGCATTTTATCCTTCTGGTGCGCCAGCCGGTTACTCCGGGTCTCCTGGCGATGGATCTAATTGCTCTTCATGCCATGGCACAGCTGCCACAACTACCGCCGGATGGATAACATCTGACATTCCTGCAGCCGGGTACACTCCCGGCCAAACATACCATATTACCGCTACCAATAATATGACAGGTTCAGGGCAATACGGGTACGAGGTTTCGCCACAGAATAATTCGGGTACATTACTTGGCACGCTTACAACAGGAACCAACAGTAAGCTTGTAGGTTCCGGGAAATATATTACTCATTCCAGTTCCAGTTCCAGTATCAATACATGGACATTTTCGTGGACTGCTCCCGTTGCCGGAACCGGAAGTGTAACTTTTTATGGTGCATTTGCACGTAATTACAAAGGCGCAACAACACTCAGCTCATTAGTGGTAACTGAGAATAGTGCATCTCCTCCATCTGCAGCCGGTCCAATAGCCGGATCAACTGCCGTTTGTTCTTCTGCATCAGTAAACTACTCAGTAGGCGCAATCAGCGGGGCAACAAGCTATGTATGGTCAGTTCCCGCCGGAGCCTCAATTACTGCAGGCCAGGGAACAACAGCCATTACAGTTAACTTTGGAGCAAATGCTGTTTCAGGCAATGTGAGTGTTTATGGTACCAACGGATCAGGAAATGGAACTGCAAGCACTTTAGCTGTTGCAATTAGCACTGTTCCTGCTCAACCG
>JBBQGD010000228.1:0-4379 GCA_038322655.1 Bacteroidales bacterium
TTTTGTTAATGATCGTCCAAGGTCGTTGTGTATAACAGGTGCCAGATCTTCATCTACAATATCACCTGCCAGCAATATCATATCAGGCTTACAATCATTCAGCATCCTGACAAGTTTAGCTGTTCGCCTTGGTCCTACCAGAGTTCCCATATGAATATCCGATGCAGCGGCAATATGCAGGGTTTTCATCTCACCGGCTTTTTTATTGATTTGTATATCAAGCCGTTTCACACGTGGATTCAATGCATTAATATACCCTGCCAGAACAACAATAGCTGCGATTCCGGTTACTCCATAGAACATGTATTTTTTAACCATCTCATAATTGGACGACAATATGCCGGGCCTTGGAAAGAAATACATCACAAGTCGTACCAGGTCAATCACTAAAACTGCCATCAGAAGGTAAACCATCAGCGCCAGCCAGAAGGCTCCTACAAACGTAAAAAAACTGCTGACCGGAGAAATCCAGACACGTTCCATGATCCTGCTGATAATGTATGAAGCACTCAAAAACAGAAAAATCCACGGATACCATTTACGGATTACTGTGCCTTGTGGCAAAGCCATCATACCATGCCTGAAAATATAGAAGTTAACAAGGCTGTATAACAGTAATACAATACTGAAAAAAATAAGAAACTGCACTGAACGCATAATTTAGATGTTATTAGAAACAAAGATTATATAGCAAATTAACGTTAAAAATTGCTAATAATATGTAACTGTCCGAAGCTATATTTGTTCAACCTCTTTTTATTGCTGTAGAATTTGTAAATTTGCACGTTTATAAATGGCATAAACGATCTCATCCAGATATAAAAAGCTGCTAATCAAAGCTATATATCTAAATTAAAAAACTCAGGGTTCAGATTAAAATTGTACGATGCGAAAATTTACTATTGCGATACTAATCATTCTTTCAGGCACAATGACTTTAAAAGCCCAGGAAGTAATTTTTTCTCAAACTTTTGAAAATACAGCAAACCTGTTTCAGGATTATGTATTGGCAAATTTTGACAAAGGCGATCCTATCGGAACTGATTGGGACACTCTTAAAACCGTTCCTTGGTTTGTAAGCACCGCGGGACCTTCCGGTAATCACGCTGCGATAGCTACATCAAATTACCCTGGAGATACTGCTGCCAATGATTGGTTTGTAACACCCGCCATAAGGATAGGTGAAGCATCAACTTTATCCTGGAAAAGCTTAGAGTTAACCAGTGGCAAAACCGATACTTACCAGGTTTATATTTCAACAACCGAAAAATCTCCGGCCGGATGTTTGTTCAACGGGGTTGCAGGCTCCTATGTATCTTCCAATGCAACAGAATTCATTGCCAATCAACTGGACCTGGCTGCCGCGGGATATGCCAACGAAATAGTTTACATAGGTTTCCGGCTAAATACAAAGTCGGGGGGTGACAAAATTGCCATTGATGATTTAAAAGTCACTGAAAGTATTACTCATTTTGTAAGTCTCAAATTCGAGGTGAACATGACAAACTATATTGCTGACAGTTTGTTTAATCCCAGGACAGATATAGTAGATGTAGCAGGTACTTTCAATAATTTTGGCAGCACAAAAAACATTTTATCCATTGTTCCCGGAACCGATTCTGCCATATATTCCACTATAATACCTGGATTTCTGGATGGCGACCATCTTGAATTCAAGTTCCGGATAAACAGTTCATGGAACGATACGGCAGTTGAATTCCCATACGGACAACCAAACAGAGTATGGATAATAGGACCTGAAAATTATATATATACCTGCTACTATAACGATAAGGTTGCAACTTTCGGAATTCCCGAAAACGAGGTAATGGATCAGGTAGATGTCTATCCTAATCCTGCTCAGAGTATGGTTTGGGTTGGAATACCTAAAAGTGTTAAAAAAGTCAGCATGCTTACCATCAATGGCCGTAAAGTCATTGATCACGAAACGCTGTCGGGCAATATCATAAATTTCGACATTAGCTCAAAACCGAAAGGAACCTATCTCTTGTTGTTCTATACCAAAGATGGTTTTGCAGGAAGTAAAAAGTTGATTAAGAATTAATTAGAAACATTCCGCCGATCAATTATGGATTCAGGACAAACATCGGGCAGAGATCTTACAAAAAATCCCTGCTGCTGTTTCGTTTTTAATTTCCGGTATGTAACTTGTAACCAGCAATCAAATCTTATATAGCAACACATTTTCCATGAGTGAACAAATAAAACATGAATGTGGTATCGCCTTTATCAGGTTGCTTAAACCACTTGAGTATTATTACACAAGGTATGGAACATCACTTTATGGTATCAACAAATTGCATCTGCTTATGGAAAAGCAGCACAACCGTGGCCAGGACGGAGCAGGAGTAGCCAGCATTAAGCTGAATGTTGAGCCAGGAAACAGGTATATTAACAGGGTCAGATCAAATGCCTCAGCACCTATTGATGATATTTTCAAGCAGATATACGAGCCTTTTCAGAATATACTGGATAAAGATCCGGAAAAATTAAATGACTCAGTCTGGCTAAAGAAAAATATACCCTATTATGGCGAGCTCTTTATTGGTCACCTCCGATATGGCACATTCGGTAAAAATAATATTGAAAACCTTCACCCTGTTGTGCGTTATAATAACTGGATGACCAGAAACCTGGTACTGGCTGGAAATTTCAATATGACCAATGTTGATGAACTCTTTCAACGACTTGTCAGATTTGGACAATACCCTGTAGAAACATCTGATACCGTTACCATACTGGAGAAAATAGGCCACTTTCTGGATGATGCGAACGAAGAACTTTACATGCGTTTTAAAAAAGAAGGTTTTAACAAGCAGGAAAGTACTGAGCTTATTGCTAAAAACCTTGATATCAAACATTTGCTTCAGGAATCATCCGAATATTGGGATGGCGGATATGCCATTGCCGGGATGTTCGGACACGGAGATGCGTTTATTTTACGCGATCCCAATGGAATACGTCCTGCCTATTGGTACAAGGACGATGAAATTGTAGTAGCAGCTTCAGAGCGGCCTGTGATTCAAACAACATTGGATGTACTGTATGATGATGTTCATGAAGTGAAACCAGGCCATGCACTGATTGTCAGGCGCGATGGAAGCATTGAGGAGGCTCAGATCAAGAAACCAGGACCCAAGCGTTCATGTTCGTTCGAGCGAATTTATTTCAGCCGTGGTACGGACCGAGAAATCTATAAGGAGCGTAAACAATTAGGAATTGTTCTGACCAAAAATATACTTTCAGAAGTTGGTCATGACTTGGAGAATACCGTTTTTAGTTATATTCCTAACACAGCTTCCTCTGCATTTTACGGTATGGTTGAAGAGCTAAATAATGTCTGCGACCAGATAAAAGCTGATAAAATACTCAAAGAAGGACCGACCATCACACGCGAACAATTACAGGAAATTTTCAAATTAAAACCACGTGTTGAAAAAGTTGCCGTTAAGGATATCAAACTCCGTACATTTATTACGCAGGACTCAAAACGCAACGACCTTGTAGCGCATGTGTATGATGTAACTTATGGTACAGTCCGCCGTGGAACAGATAACCTGGTTGTATTAGACGACTCAATTGTACGTGGCACAACATTGAAACAAAGCATCATTCGCATACTCGACAGGCTGGGGCCAAAGAAAATTGTTGTTGCTTCGTCGGCACCACAGATCCGTTACCCGGATTGCTATGGAATTGATATGGCTAAAATCACCGATTTTATTGCTTTTAATGCCACCATTGAATTATTAAAAGATACACATCAAAGTGATATTTTGAATGAAGTTTACCGTAAATGCAAAGCTCAGGAAAAACTGCCTAAAGAGCAGGTAGTTAATTATGTGAAAGACATTTATGATTTATTCACACCGGAGCAGATTTCAGCAAAAATTGCCCAGTTGGTAACGCCTCCGGGTTGCAAAGCTGAAATAGCAGTTGTGTATCAGACTGTTGAAGATTTACATCAGGCCATCCCAAATCATACAGGTGACTGGTACTTTACAGGAGATTACCCAACGCCTGGAGGAAATAAAGTGGTTAACAAGTCTTTTATCAATTTTATTGAAGGACGGAACGAAAGGGCTTACTGAGAGGACGAGAGACTTTGAGTACGAGGAGAAGGAGAAACATGAGACAAGGAGACAAGGAGACACGGAGAAATGGAGAAATGGAAACAAGGAGACGGGGCGAATATTTTTTACTTTTCCAAGAGCACCAAGCACTTTGAACTCACTTCTGCAATTCAAATAAATCCCCTACTATAAAGAATGCTGTTACCCGCCGAAAAGGTTTTTGAACTGATGAATGAGTATGGAAAAACTTTCCAGCCATTCCTGTTTGGAATTGATTTTGAAGTG
>JBBQGD010000229.1:0-4184 GCA_038322655.1 Bacteroidales bacterium
AGGCTTTTCAAGACCTAATTCGTATTTCATCATAAAATCAACCCATTTATGCTTGTCTTTGGCTAATTCATCGGCAATGATATTCTGCGTTTGCTCGTTTAATCCATATTCGGCAAAAATAAGCCGCACCTCATCTTTTTCTGTTTCAGGCACTACTTCTATTTCTTCGTATTCGCGTTTCAGTTCCGACTCAAAATGCTCCTGTTCAGTTTTTCCCGCCAGGTAACCCCCTAATCCCATGGCAATGCTGCCTGCAACAATTTCGGCAATACCGGCAGTGATAACAATTGTATTGCTATGTACCGATCCACTCAAACCAGCAGCTAATGCAAATGGAACTGTTAATCCATCGGACATTCCGATTACGATATCCGTAATAAATTCAGAACTCCGTAAATGTTCTTCCTTGTGTAAGACTTTTTCAGCATTCATAAGGGTGATAGTTAGAGTTTGTTGAAATATTTAAAACACTGGAATTAAAAAATGTTGTTAGAATGAGAGGTCCGAAGTCCGAAGACGGGAGCCAGAAGTCAGAAAACAAGGGGATGACTGGTTTTAGCCTGGTCTCTCCTCGCTTTTTCGCCCGTCTATTTTACTGTCTATTTTACCGGCTCAATTTCTAAAATAGTAAAAGTGCCAGGTTTAACTTTGGGGCGTGCATTCCCTTCAGCTGCTTCATAATCGGCTGTCGGCATATAGAGTTTATGAGTTGCCGGATTACAGCTTATGGTTCGGGCACCTTTTTGTGTGACAACATTCTCAATAACTTTGTATTTATCTTTAGCTTCTGCCTGTACCACTGTCATTGTGCCATCGCCATTTGAGCTGAAAGCCCGTTTTGAACCCGGGTCGTAAGCAACGCCATCGCAACGGTCGCCAATAGGAAGGGTGGTAACAATTTTACCGTCCAATGCATTCATTACAACCATAAGTTGATTGCTGCAAACCAGGAACAAGCGGTGGTTTTCATTATCGAGAGCAAGTCCGCTTGGCTCCTCTCCGGGAGCTAATGACCAGTTCTGCTCCACTTTCAATGTATTTGTATTGATAACAGTTACAAGGCTTTTGTCTTCAATATTTACATACACTTTCCCTTTTTTATCTGTTGCAGCAAACTCTGGTTTTCCGGCAAGCGGAATAGTTGCAATAACCTTATTCGAAGTAGCGTTGAGAACGGTAGCATTGGAACTCCTTCCGTTAAAAGTAAAAACAATCTTTTTATATGGATCGTATAGTATTGCATCGGGATTTGCACCGGTAATTTTTACCCGCTCAATAACTTTGTAGGATGTAAGGTCAAAAATGGCAACGGAAGAGTCTCTGCCACAACTGATAAATCCTTTGTTTAAATCAACAGCCAATGCAATACCATGAACACCTTTAGTATCGGGAATGGTTGCAAGTAACTTGCCGCTTTTTAAATCAACAACCTGAACCATAGTGCCATGTGATACAAACAACCTGTTAGTTACAGGATCAGCAATTAAATAGTCCCAGCCACCATCGCCTTCGAGCGAAATGCGGTTTGAGATTTTGTACTCCGATTTACCTGATTGAGCATTCACTGAAATAATGCCGGATACAAAAAGTATCATGCAAACAAATAAATTAATCTTTTTCATTTTTAAAGAATTAGGATTGGGGATTATTGTTAATAAGTGATTTAATTCACAACGAAATTAATGCTATTTCATACTAGTTTCGCATCATTTTAACAGACTTTATAGATAATACCCTAACTTTAGAATCTCTTTAGAATTAGTACGTTTCTTTGCAAAATGAAAATCCTGATCATCGAAGATGAGATTGAACTGTTAATTGCTGTCGGTAATTACCTGACAAAGGAGAATTATATCTGCGAATTAGCTGAGAATTTTTCGAAAGCACTTCAAAAGGTTAGTATTTACGAGTATGATGTAATCCTCCTTGATATTACCTTGCCTGATGGAAACGGTCTTGAATTGTTAAAAACTATCAGAAAACACAATACGAAAGCCGGGGTCATTATTCTCTCAGCCAAAAACTCATTGGATGATAAAATCACCGGCCTCGACCAGGGAGCTGATGATTACCTGACCAAGCCATTCCAGCTTTCGGAGTTAAATTCAAGAATTAAAGCCTTGCTCCGCCGGCGAAATTATGCGGGGTCGAACGAGGTTGTTTTCCATGAGATAGCTATTGATACGGATAGTAAAAATGTGGCCGTTAACAACGACCCAATTACACTCACAAAAAAAGAGTATGATATTCTTTTATATCTTGTTATAAACCAGAACCGTGTGCTCACCAAGGAATCCATTGCTGAACACCTCTGGGATGACAATATTGACCTGGCAGATAGCTACGATTTTATATATACCCATCTGAACAACATCCGTCGAAAAATAAAAGCTGCCGGTGGAAAGGACTATATCAAAACAATTTATGGGATGGGGTATAAATTTACAGACACATGAAGTTCCTGACTAAAATAAACCGAAACTACCTGATTCTTTTCAGCGCCGTGCTTGTGTTGCTTTCTATTTCAGGATATTTTGTCCTGAAAACAATTTTGAAAGAAAACACAAAAGAAGAATTGCTGGCAAAGGCAATACTGGTTGAAAAGCAGATTGCAGAAACCGGTGAGCTGCCCAATATGAAGCCACTTGTTGAAGTGACGGAAGTAAATTTTCAATCCGATAACCATCCAAAATTCAGAAAGAAAAAAGTATTCAATAAAGCGGAAAAAGAGCAGGAAACATTTGTCGAATACTCAACAGTTATTCACGTTAATAATAAATATTATTGTGTCGAACTAAGAGAAGCTTATGTTGAAAGTGAAGACCTGGCTGCAAGCATTGCTCTATCACTCTTTATATTGTTACTGGCTACTTTTTCAATCTCTTATGTTATTACCAAAAAACTAAATAAAACCACCTGGACTGTGTTTGAACAGAACCTGAAAGCTATCGAAGATTTTAACTTTCAGTCAAATAAAACTCTTCGGCTTAGTCCATCGGGGATTGAGGAATTTGACCGGCTCAATGTGGTTGTTAATAACCTTACCGACAAACTGAAACGCGATTTTCAGGCACTCAAAGAATTCACCGAAAATGCATCTCACGAAATCCAGACGCCACTCGCCATTGCATCTATAAACCTTGAAGAAATCCTGCAACAGGAGTTAAATGAAGAATCATTCAGAAAAGTAGTAACTGCAATAAATTCTTTAAAACGCCTTTCAGCACTCAATCAGAACTTATTGCTGCTTACAAAAATTGAGAACAATCAGTTTGAAGCCGGCGAATTCATCGTATTTAATGAGTTGTTTGAGCGTAAGATTCAGGAGTTTGAGCCATTATGCAAGGCGAAAAACGTTCAAATCACATTTGAATCTAAGTACGATTTTACCTTGAAAATGAACGCACACCTTGCTGGGATACTATTAAACAACCTGTTGTCGAATGCGATAAATCATAATGTCACTAATGGATCCATCAGCATCAGCGTAAGCGAACAGCAAATAAGCATCTGCAACACCGGGGCCAGCAATGAGCTCACCGATGATACAATTTTCAACCGTTTCGCGAAAGGGAATTCCAAATCGCAGGGGTTGGGTTTAGCCATAGTGAAGCAGATTTGTCAGACCCACCAGCTCGAAATTCACTATACCAAAAATGAATCTCATTGTTTTACGATCAGTCATAAAACAGAAAAACATTAAAAATATGCGCATCCTAAGCATTCTCTTCCTGGTATCCATTTTGCTTTCCGTTCAGGCTCAGAAACGGGATCTTGATTTTTATATCACGAAGGCAAAGGAGTTCAGCCCGTTAATCAACCAGGCTCAAAACGAGAACAAAATCGTTGGGTTGGATCTGCAACAAATGAAAAGCATACTGTCGAAACCTGAGATAAATTTTGATGCCAGTGTTTTGTTTGCTCCTATTATATCGCACGACAACAACCGGTATAGGTTCGAGGCGGTTTCGAACGGCGCAACAAATTATGCGGGGTACGACTTAGGGATTACCAACGGTGGCCTGTATCAATCAGTAGTATCACTTAAACAACCCCTTTTTACAGCACCTGATTTTAAAAGATACTCTGACAGGGCAACCATCACGCAGCAGGTAAATGACAACCGTATTTTACTTACTTCGCATGAATTGGAGCTGGTTATCAGTCATCAGTATATTCTTTGT
>JBBQGD010000230.1:0-4027 GCA_038322655.1 Bacteroidales bacterium
GAGGTTTTCATCCGAAGTGCGCGTTCCGATGCTGAGCTGACGCCGAGCGGTATCTTCAATAACACTTCGTGAAATCATATCCATATTGATATAGATTAAGACGTCTTTCGGTGCAATATTCATATGCTCTGCAAAATACTGGCTTCCAAGCAAACCTTCTTCTTCTGCCGACCAAGATGCGAAAATAAGATTACAGGCAGGTTTTACACCGCTTTCCTTCCATACTTTGGCAAGCGCCAGTATACCGGACGCTCCTGACGCATTGTCGTCGGAACCATTGTAAATGTGGCCACTATGTGTTCCGAGATGATCATAGTGCCCACCTAAAATTACAAACCTTGTTGTATCTTTTCCGGGAATGATCCCAAGCACATTACGCACTAACAATGGTTCGGCTTTTACTGTTACTGAAACCTGAACAAATTTATCCTTCAGCGGCATGGAAGAAGGTGCTGCCAACCGGGCAGTTTTCTTTTCAAAATCGGTTAAATTAAGGCCTGTTCCTGAAATTATTTGCCTGGTCGCGGAAGAACCAAGCCTGAAATAAGGAATCATTTGATTGGCAGTATCGTTCGGCAGAATATGATCATAATTTTCGTAATCATCTTCCATGTCCTTTGTTGAATTCATTGTAGAACTAAGCAATACCTGGTTGCTTTGCACCCGTTCAAATGGCTCGTATTTAGCATCAGCATCAACCAGAACAAGAGCGATAGCTCCATGAAGTTTAGCATTCTGAAGTTTTGTTTGTCTAGATGCACCATCTTCACCAATAGCTTTTCCTAATTTTTTCCAGGCTGCTGACGTTGTATCAGCATGACCGGGAAATCCTTGCAGTACAACAACTATTTTGCCCTTTACATCAAGTGCTTTGTAATCATCGTAACCTTTATCAACAGCAGTAATTCCATACCCGGCGAACACAAGCGGTGATTCGGCAGCCAAACCCTGTGGCCCGCCTTTCGCTTCAAAGTCAACACCAGGTACTAATTGCAAAACTGATTGTGTCTGATCGGTTTTATTAATAAAAGCCAGGCTCGATTTCTCCGTTTTATATTGTAAAATCTCAAAATCCTGAAAGTAACCTTGCTGCTGAATTAACTTTTCGCCACTTTTAATTTTATCGCCGTAAGGATGTAGCCCGAATAACTGCATCATCGACGAAACATAATCGGCAGCCATAAACCCTCCTTTGGCACCGGCTTCGCGCCCTTCCATCCAGTCGGAAGAGAGGAAAGAAAGTATTGGAGCATAGTCATTTACAGTTGGCGAGGGTACTGATTTTGGATTGTATTGAGCAAATAAATTTGCCTGAATCAGGATAAGGGCAAAAAGGATAAATGATTTTTTAAACATTCGAAATAGAATTAGATGATAAAGTCAAACGTGAGCTGAATAACCCCGATCAAATGTACAATTTACTTTCGTTTGTACTAATTCCTCTGATGACTCATTAAAAAAATGGGCGAATGTTGGCTGAATTAATTTTTGTATTATTTTTGCAACTCAAATGAGAAATCAATCAGCAAATATCAATTGGTGGCAGTTTACGACTAACGTTGTGGACAGCTAATATATTTGCGTTAACTTACTATAAGATAACCCGCTGTTTACGACAAACAGCGGGTTTTTTATTTTTCATCATCAAAACAAAACAGCAATGAAAATTTATACTAAAACATATCAGCAACTATCGGATACAAAAACTCCGGTGAGTTTATTCCTTGCTTTACGCGATGAGTACAGTGCACCTATGTTGCTCGAAAGTTCGGACTATAATAGCAAAAGCAATCATTATTCGTTCCTTTGCTTCGAGCCGGTTGCCACAATCAGTATTCATAACAAAGTTGCTAAAACCATTGTTAATAAAGAAGTTACAAGTGAATTTTTACAGGCTGACGCACAATCATTAAACAATAATTTTACCAGTTTTATAAATCAATTTGAGTTTGACAATGGATTGCCAGAACACTTCAAAGGCTTATACGGATATTGCTCGTTTAATATAGTTGAATATACTCACGAGTTAAAACTGAGAAATAATGCAAACGAAATTCCGGAATTGCTGTATCATCTGTACTCACTGGTTTTAATGTTTAACCATGCTACCAACGAACTCAGCCTGTTTTCACACGCTTACACTGAAAATGCCGCCATTGAGAACCTTGAACTTCTGATTGAACGTATTGATCTACACAAACACAATAATTACACATTCGAACTTACCGGTGGCGAAACCAGTAACTGTTCGGATGAAGATTATATGCTGAAAGTGACCATAGCCAAAAAACATTGTAAACTGGGCGATGTATTCCAATTGGTTATTTCCCGCAGGTTTTACCAAAGTTTTAAGGGCGATGATTTTAATGTTTACAGGGCATTAAAGAAAATTAATCCTTCACCTTATTTGTTTTACTTTGATACAGGCAACTTCAGGATTTTCGGATCATCACCCGAAGCGCAGTTGAAAATCACAAAAGGAACAACCGAAATTCATCCGATAGCAGGCACATACAAACGCACAGGAGATGATGCTTTCGACATCGTAAAATCCGCTGAATTACTTAATGATGCCAAAGAAAATGCCGAACATGTTATGCTGGTCGACCTGGCCCGGAACGACCTAAGTAAATACTCGAAAAACGTTCATGTAAGATCGTATAAGCAAATTCAATTTTATTCACACGTAATTCATATGGTGAGCAATGTGGTAGGCGAATTGCGGCCTGAGTTCAATTCCTTCGAAACATTGAGCGGAACATTCCCAGCCGGAACTTTGTCGGGAGCGCCCAAGCACCGTGCCATTCAGCTTATTGATGATCTGGAAAATGACGCCCGTGGATTTTATGGCGGCACCATCGGATTTGTCGGACAAAAGAGTGAACTCAACCAGGCGATTATTATCCGTTCATTTTTAAGCAAAAACAACCAGCTTATTTACCAGGCCGGTGCCGGAATTGTTGAAAGCAGCAAGGAAGTGAATGAACTTAATGAAGTGTTCAATAAAATCAATGGATTGAGAAATGCGCTTAAAGAAGCAAATACACTTTTTAAATCCAGGGTCAGGAACAAAGAAGTGGTTGCAAAATAATACGCGAAAACAATTTAAAGTCCGAATAAATTAAAAGGAATTACTAAATGAAACTACTGGTATTTGATAATTACGACAGCTTCACATACAACCTTGTTCAGTTGATTGAAAAAACAAGCGATATAGAGTATGAAGTTCATAAAAATGATAAAATCATCTTGGAGCAGGTTAACGAATTTGATAAAATCCTTTTGTCGCCCGGCCCCGGAATACCCGTGAATGCAGGCATTATGAACGATCTGATCAGGATGTATGCTCCCAAAAAATCAATATTGGGTGTATGCCTGGGGTTACAGGCAATCGGTGAAGTATTCGGTGCAAAACTTATAAACCTGGATACGGTGTACCATGGTATTGCCACCGAAATAGAAATTGTTGCCGAAGATCCTTTATTTGATCATTGTCCGAAAAAATTCATCGCCGGCCGTTATCATTCGTGGGCAGTGGATTATAAAAGTGTTACCGATGATTTGATTGTAACAGCATTAGATGCAGAGGAATGTGTGATGGCAATGAGGCATAAAAAATACGATGTAAAAGGCGTTCAGTTCCATCCCGAATCCATTCTTACGGAATACGGAGAGCAGATTATCCGGAACTGGATCAGTCAGTAAACCAGTCCGATTATTACAATACAGGTAAAGAGAGGGAGAAGGGGAGAAATGGAGATGGGGGGAAATGGATAGAATTGTGTTAAGGAGTTCTCCCCTTTTTTCAAGGGGAGATGTCCGAAGGACAGAGGGGTATAAATAAACTTTATAAATAATGCTTTAAATAGCAATTAGTTAGAAAAAAAATGAACGAAATATATCTAAAACTCTCCGCCGGCCATCACCTTTCGGTTGCGGAAGCGGAAATACTGATGAAAGGATTATGCGAGCAGCAATACAACGAGCACCAGGTGGCATTTATCCTGGGGCTGTTTAAAACCAGGAT
>JBBQGD010000231.1:0-3829 GCA_038322655.1 Bacteroidales bacterium
TGTTAAACAGATACTTGCGATTGAACCTCAGAAGATTGTATATGTGAGTTGCAACCCTGCAACCCAGGCACGCGATATTGCCTTAATGATTGAAAAATATGAGGTAAAAGCAGTTCAGCCGGTTGATATGTTCCCGCATACGCATCATGTTGAAAATGTGGTATTATTAACTATCCGTTGAAATTGTTGAAATACTCCAGAATACGTTTTTTAAGTTCTGTAATATCAGGGTTTGTAGCATCAATAATGATTTTTGCCTGCCGGTAAAACTTTTCGCGCGATTTCAGATGACGGGTGATTTTCTCTAATACGTCCGTTCCATCCATTTGTTTAAACAATGGTCTTTTCCAGGCATAAGGTCCTATCCTGGTTAATATTACTTTGGGTGATGCACTCAGATAAATAGTCATACCTGTTTGGTTCATTAACTCCATATTGTTATGGAAACATGGAATTCCGCCGCCTGTTGATACTACAAGATCATGCGTTGAAGAAATATCGTTTAATACTTTATGTTCCACATCACGAAAAGCGGTTTCGCCATATTTACTGAAAAAATCGGGTATGCTGACTTTGTATCTTGTCTCAATTTCAGTATCAAGGTCAATCCACGAAATACCGAGAGCCTCAGCCAGTCCTCTTCCCAGCGTGCTTTTTCCGCTCCCCATATAACCGATCAGGTAGATTTTCATAAAGCAAAGTTAATTTTCTTTCCGAAATATACCTATTAATCTGAAGAATTTGATGATTTGCACTAATTTTGGAAAAACAAAATCTCCTGTTTTATTTATTCTGTGCTAGTTTAACGCTGTTTATGTTACTTTTTAAAAGCTCAAATCCCCAATCATAACTAATCCGCTAACAACTTACACCTTACACCTTACTCCTTACACCTTACATCTTACATCTTATAACTTATACCCTACAACTCATAACTCATAACTCATAACTCAATGCCATCCTCACCTCATCAAATTCTGAAAAAGTACTGGGGATACGATACATTCCGTTCGTTGCAGGAGGATATTATCAATTCAGTTCTTCAGGGAAAAGATACACTGGCTTTACTTCCTACCGGTGGAGGGAAATCCATTTGTTTCCAGGTTCCCGCCATGTGCCGGGATGGATTGTGCCTGGTTGTTACTCCGCTCGTAGCCCTGATGACCGACCAGGTTGAGAATTTGAAGAGACATGGTATTGTGGCTGTCGAGATGCACTCAGGAATGCATCCGCGTGAGATTGAGATGGCTTTTGAGAAGTGTGCTGATGGAAGGGCCAAGTTTCTTTACCTTTCGCCTGAGCGGCTCGAAACCAGGAAATTCAGAGAAATGCTTCGCGGGATTAATGTTACACTCATAGCAGTTGACGAAGCACATTGTATTTCGCAATGGGGCTACGATTTCCGCCCTCCTTATCTCAGGATTGCAGAAGTACGGAATATATTTCCCGATGTTCCGGTACTGGCTTTAACCGCCACTGCTGTGCCAAGAGTAGTTGACGACATTCAGTTAAAACTGGAATTTCAACATAAAAATGTTTTCAGCAAGAGCTTTGTCCGCAGCAACCTGGCTTATGTTGTTTCGCGTGAAGATGACAAAATTAAAAAACTCCTCAGGATTTGTACCGGCGTACAAGGCTGCGGCATTATTTATGTCCGGAACCGCAGGCTTACTAAAGAAATAGCAGAAATATTGGTTCACAACGGTATTTCTGCCGGTTATTACCATGCAGGGCTCGAACCGGCTATACGTTTAACCCGTCAGCACGACTGGATGAACGGGAAGACACGTATTATTGTGGCAACCAATGCTTTTGGAATGGGTATTGACAAGCCTGATGTGCGCCTTGTAGTTCATCTTGATTTGCCCGATACGCTCGAAGCTTATTACCAGGAAGCCGGTAGGGTAGGGCGCGACGGTGAGAAATCTTATGCTGTAATGCTGTTTAACGAACACGATATTGTTAACAGCCGTCATCACTTGGAATTAGCGTGGCCCGATCCTGAAACAATCAGGCAAGTGTACCAGGCGCTGGGGAATTTTTTACAGCTACCTGTTGGTGCCGGTAAGGATGTATCGTTTGATTTCGATTTCGAGCAATTCAGCAATTCATACCACATGAAGCCTGTAACTGTTTTCAGCGCGTTAAAAATCTTAGAACGTGATGGATACCTGAGCCTTAATGAAGCATGGGACGATCCTTCAAAGTTGTTTTTCACATGTTCGAAAGAAGATTTATACAGCTACCAGCTCGAAAATGCCGAAGCTGATAAAATATTAAGAATCATTCTCAGGTCATATAGTGGAGTGTTTACTGATTTTACACGGATTCATGAAAATGAGATCGCACGGCGCTCAGGTATAGATTCACCAAAAGTTACCGAATTGCTTACAAGGATGCAGCGAATTGGAATTATTGAGTATATCCCTAATAAAAGATCTCCGCAATTAATCTTTAACACCGAAAGACTGAATCCGGGTGATATTGCTCTTTCAAAAACCTTTTATTCGCAACGTAAAAAAGAGGCATTTTCAATGCTGGAAAGTATAATCAGTTACGCGACATTTGAAACTGAATGTCGAAGCCGGATGCTGGTTTCGTATTTTGGAGAAAAAAAATCGAAGAATTGCGGAGTTTGTGATGTCTGTCTGGCGCGAAGACGCAAAGAAATCAATGGGAAAAAATCATTGGATATCGAGCAAAATATATTTAGTGTCTTATCTAAAGAGTCCTGTTCGATAACTGATATTGTGAGCAGTTTGAATAAATTTAAAGAAAATGACGTACTTTCTATTCTGAGATACCTGATTGAAGAAGGCCGTTTACAACAGCAAGGTGAAATACTTAAATTGCTATAGTAATTAATAATAATGATATCAGAAACCTCATTTAGTCCTTTGCCACCTGAATTTTATACCAGAACTGATGTAGTTTTGGTTGCACGTGAATTGCTTGGTAAGGTTCTGTATACATCATTTGACAATAAAATAACTGCCGGGGTAATTATAGAAACCGAAGCCTATGCAGGAGTTATTGATAAGGCCTCACATGCCTATAATAATCGCCGCACAGCCCGAACAGAGATCATGTTCAGCGAAGGTGGCTGCACTTATGTTTACCTGTGTTACGGAATCCATTCGTTATTTAATATTGTAACTTCAGTAAAGGGTGAACCGCATGCAGTATTAATCAGGGGTATAAAACCCTATGAGGGAATTGATATCATGAAAGAGCGTAAAGGAAAAAGTGTATTGGTCCCAAAGGATGGAATTGGTCCCGGAAATAGTACAAAACTCTTAGGAATTGAGGTAGCACATTCCGGTTTGAGTCTGTATAATTCGGCCGGTTCAGATAAGAGAATATGGCTCCAGGATGAAGGGATAAGCGTGATAGATGCTGATGTGAGAACAGGTACAAGAATTGGAGTTGACTATGCAGGTGAAGATGCATTATTGCCATACCGGTTTCAATGGATAAAAAAATAGAGCTCCTTTTGGGAAGCTCTATTTTTTTTAAATAAACCTAAGAAATTTATTTAACAGTTTTTTGAAGATCAGCGCCAGCTTTAAACTTTACTACTTTTTTAGCAGCAATTTTAATTTCTAAACCGGTCTTAGGATTGCGTCCCTTGCGGGCTGCACGTTTTGAAACGGAGAAAGATCCAAAGCCAACCAATGCTACGCGGTCACCTTTTTTCAAAGCTTTATTTGTTGAGGCAACAAAAGCATCGAGAGCCCTTTTGGCATCAGCTTTAGTCATGCCGGCTTCGGCGGCCATTGATTCAATTAATTCTGCTTTGTTCATTTGATTGATTTTTTAGTTAATAATT
>JBBQGD010000232.1:0-3819 GCA_038322655.1 Bacteroidales bacterium
TATCGCTATTATGATGATTGAGTATAGTGGTGGGGACCCTAGTCTTGTCTTTCGTTAGCTCCAACTAAAATTTGATTCTCAATATGCCAATGAACTTGTTCTTTTATTTTTTGTAATCTGTGTTTTGAACACTCTTATTCCTCAATCCGAAATCCTAAATGTATCCCAATCCATGCCTACTGTAAAACCCTTACGGAAATCAGCAAGTTTATCGTAATTCAGGTTTAGTGTTTCAATGCCTTCCTGATCCGGAGCAATTTCTACCAGGTGTTTGCCTTTAAAATCAATAATTGTTGACTCGCCCTGATGATTCGTCCCTTTACCATCAATGCCTACCCTGTTTACTGCAACAACGTAACATTGGTTTTCGATTGCACGGGCAATAAGTAACTGGCGAAATGCATAACTTCGGGTTGCCGGCCAATTGGCCATGTAGAGAAGGATATCGTATTCATAGGCATCGTTAGCCCAGGTATTTTTACTCCAAACCGGGAAACGCAGATCATAACACACCAGCGGACAAATTTTCCAACCTAGCAAATCAACCACCAGTTTTTCATTCCCTGGCGAAAACTGTTCATGTTCGTTTCCGGGATGAAAGAGATGGCGCTTATCATAGGTTTGAAAATTACCATCGGGTTTCATCCAGATCAACCGGTTATAATAATTCCCGTTTTCTAGAATTACAAGGCTTCCGGTTATCACGCTATTCAATTCAGCAGCTTGCCTGGCCATCCATTCAATAGTTGCACCATTCATATCTTCTGCCAGTTCACGAGACTCAACTACAAAACCGGTATTGAACATTTCCGGTAAAACAACCAGATCGGTCTTGCGATCGATTTTATGAAAGAAATTTTCAAATTTCAGCAGGTTGCTTTTTTTATCCTCCCATACAAGGTCGGGCTGAACAAGGGTTATTGTTAAATTGTACATAATATTTGGGCAGCTTTGGTTAAAGTATCCTCGGATTTGGCAAAACAGAAACGCAGCACGTGATTATCCTGCTTGTCATGGTAAAAAGAGGATACTGGTACGGATGCTACTCCAAATTCCTTCGTAACTCTTACTGCAAAGTCCATTTCTTTTTCATCGGAAATTGCACTGTAATCAAGTAACTGGAAATAAGTTCCGTAAGAAGGAATTACTTTGAATCTTGATCCTTTGACCAAATTAACAAATAAGTCGCGTTTCTGTTGATAAAAAGAAGGCAACTGCAAATAATTTTCCTTGTTTTTCATATAGTCTGCTACAGCATACTGAATGGGAGTATTGGAAGCAAATACCACAAACTGGTGAACTTTTCTGACTTCAGCCATCAGTACTTCCGGGGCCATGATAAAACCGGTTTTCCAACCGGTGGTGTGAAATGTTTTCCCGAATGATCCTATTACAAAACTCCGTACAGCAAGTTCGGGATAATAACAGGCAGATTCGTGCCTGATCCCGTCAAAGATCAGGTGTTCGTATACTTCATCACTCATCACTACAATGTTCGTATTCCTAGTAATCCGGTCAAGTTGCATCATATCGTTTGCCGAAAGAACACTACCGGTAGGGTTATGCGGGGTATTGATCATGATCATTTTGGTCCGGCTGTTGATGAGGCTTTCCACTTCCGGCCAATTGATAGTATAGGATGGAACCTGGAGGGATGAATACCTGACAGTACCTCCGCTAAGTTCTACTGCAGGAGCATAACAATCATAAGCAGGCTCGATAATAATAGCTTCGTCGCCGGGATGGATCATAGCAGTGATAACACAAAAAATGCCTTCGGTCGCCCCTGCCGTTATAGTGATTTCAGTAACCGGATTATATGTAATGCCAAATGTGCTGAAAGCTTTAGCCGCAATGGCTTCGCGCAAAGCAGGTACACCTGGCATTGGAGCATATTGGTTAAAGCCTTTATGCATATATTGATTAACCAGCTCGACCAACTCCATCGAAATGGGGAAATCTGGAAATCCTTGTGAAAGGTTTATTGCACCTACTTCGTTGGCAAGGCCAGACATTACTGCAAAAATGGAAGTTCCGGCATTAGGAAGCCGTGATTTAATAAGACCCTGGTATTTCATATTTATTTGGGTTAGAAGTTTCGTTTTCCCGGACTTTATTCCCACTCGCCCATTGTATTCAGGAGAACAGGTAAGACTGCCCAAACAAGGCAGTAATTCGTCCGGTTCAAAGGTAAATATTTTTAACAGGTTCCGTCTTTATAAGGAAGTTTTTTTAAGTTCCCTCTTTAAAAAATTACTGCCTAAATAGTATCTTCGCTAGGAATAAAATGTTAACATATACTGACAATTCAACTTCAGAAGTCATTCAGATTTATATTCGGATTAAGTTTTTATGCCATTTTTTATTTCAAATCTTTTGTCAAATCTTAATTTGTAAGAGTAGGAGGCATTAGCTGGCGCCCATAAAAAGAAGCCAGGTATCTATTTTGTTGATATTGATGATGGCAATCATTCTGCCGCCAGGAAACTTAAAATCAAATAAAACCGGGGAGGGAAAATGCTGATAAATTCAGTTCGACGGGCTTCAATCCTGAAAGTAAAAATAAAATACCAATCGAATCTTTGTACCTTAGCCGACTATTTTTCAAGCATGGACACATCTAAAAAAGAAGGCCGCTATCAGCGGGTTATAAGCCAACTGGAGGGATTACTTACCAAAACAAATGATCCCGTGGCAAGAATGGCTACAATTGCTGCCGTTCTAAGCCATAAATTCGACTATTTTTTCTGGTGCGGATTTTACTTTTTACATGATGATAAAATGATTGTGGGTCCATACCAGGGACCGGTTGCCTGCCAGGTGTTGCAAGGTTCAGGTGTTTGCCTGGCTGCTGTGGAACAGAATAAAAGCATAGTTGTGCCTGATGTACATAAATTTCCCGGCCATATTGGATGCGATTCACGTTCAAATTCTGAAATTGTGGTTCCTGTTCGTGATGCAAATGGAAATATAATGGCAGTTCTAGATGTGGATAGTGCCTCAACTAATTCATTTGATGAAACTGATCGCATTTATCTTGAAATTATAACCAGATTGGTCTATCCTGCAAACTAAAAATACTGACTGATGGTTGCAATGAACACATTCAAAGTATTGTTTTTGGCACTTGCCCTGGTTTTTAGCTCGTGGTCAATATACCTGAATGCCGGAATTGTGCTACAGAAAGAACCATTTGTAAGGAAGATCTATTTCACAGGCATTATGTTTATTCTACAATTTTTAATGGCAGGCACCGGGATATGGCTCGGCTATAAAATTGGCAGTTATGATGGCAGAATAAATATCATCATCAGCCTTAGCATATTACTTATTTTCGGGTTGAAAGTGCTGCTTTCCGGAATCAGGACCCAGTCGGAATACAGGACGTTTGACTTTGCAAACAATAAAATAACAGCGTTTGCCGCTCTTGCCGAAGGAATAACTCCACTGGTTATTGGTATTGCTATCGGCTTGCTTTCAAAGCAACCATACCTGCACTGGTATCTGATTGGCATCTTTCTGTTTTCCGGTATAATTGCCGGTTTGTTTATAGCAGCCCGTATGGGGAGTAACTCGCTTAAACTCAGGTTAGGTCCTATAGGCGGACTCCTTTTGCTCGCAGCAGCCATACAATTAGCAATGAACCTGACCCGATTCTAAACTTTTAACAATTTATACCAAAAGTAATCCAATACAAACAGAAAATTCTCAACTCAAATAAATGAAAAGAACTCTACTCTCTTTCCTGCTTATTACACTACTTGTAATTGCAAAAGCACAAATTCCCTCAGGATATTATGATGCAGCTTCCGGGAAAAC
>JBBQGD010000233.1:0-3811 GCA_038322655.1 Bacteroidales bacterium
AAAGTAGCTTATTCGTCACTCAATTATAAGGATGCGTTATCTGCTTCTGGAAACAAAGGTGTTACGCGCCATTATCCCCACACACCGGGTATTGATGCTGCAGGAATTGTGATCGAAAGCAATTCCGACAAATTTCAGCCAGGCGACAAGGTAATTGTAACCGGTAATGATCTTGGAATGAATACAATGGGAGGATTTGGCGAATACATTAATGTTCCGGCTGAATGGGTGGTTCCCTTACCCGAAGGACTGACCGAGCAAGAAAGCATGATCCTTGGAACTGCGGGGTTTACGGCTGCGCTTTCGCTTAATCATCTTCTACGCAATGATCAAAAACCCGGAGATGGTCCGTTACTGGTTACAGGAGCATCAGGTGGTGTTGGAAGCATTTCGGTGGCAATTGCCTCAAAACTAGGGTTTGATGTAACAGCTTCGAGCGGCAAAACAGAGCATTACAACTATTTTAATGATTTAGGTGCAAAAGCTGTTGTTGGCCGCACTGAAGTTGACGATCAGTCCAACCGCATGCTGCTTCGTCCCCAATGGGCCGGAGCCATTGATACGGTTGGCGGAAATACACTGGCTACTATCCTGAAATCACTAAAACCACATGGCAATGTCGCCAGCTGCGGAAATGTGGCTTCGCCCCTGCTTAATACCAGCGTTTTTCCTTTTATATTGAACGGCGTAAATTTGCTGGGAGTAAACTCGGCAACAACACCCATGGCCTTGCGACTGAAGTTATGGAATAATCTCGCCAACGAATGGAAGCCTGATTTTCAAAAAATCAGAACTGAAGTAGTTGGGCTGAATGATATTCATATAAGTATTGAAAAGATTTTAAAAGGGAAAATAACTGGAAGAGTAGTTTTACAACACATTCATAAAAGCTCTACTTCGTAATCCGTATAATTATTTCCTTTAAATAATAAACTTGATATTATCTCAACTACAGTCCAAACCTACTCTCCAAATAACTTAATTTAAAAACAATAGCATGTTCACAAACGCAATAGTTCGCAAGCCATGTGCTGAAATGATCAATGGAATAACTACTTCCACTGAGGGAAAACCTGATTTTGAGAAAGCTCAGAAACAACATGAATTCTACATAGATGCTCTGCGAACCTGTGGACTCAAAGTGCATATTCTGGAAGCTGATCCAAAATTTCCTGATTCTACTTTTGTTGAAGATGTTGCAGTTTGTACGCCGTATTGCGGAATAGTTACCAATCCCGGCGCTATGTCACGCCGTGGCGAACGCGATGCTATGTTCGGAGTTTTAGCCGGATTTTATCGGAATGTGCATGAAATATCGTCACCAGGCACACTGGATGCCGGCGACGTAATGATGGTTGGCCCGGATTATTACATAGGCCTTTCGGAACGAACTAACGAAGAGGGTGCAAACCAACTGATTGGTATCTTAAGAAAATACAATTTGAACGGTATTACTGTAAAGATGGATAAAATGCTCCATTTGAAAACAGGTCTTTCCTACCTCGAAAATAACAACCTGCTTATTTCAAATCTATTTATAAATGACAAGACTTTTGACAAATTCAATAAGATATTGATTGACGATGATGAAGCTTATTCAGCAAATAGTCTTTGGATAAACGGAACAATACTTGTACCTGAGGGCTACCCACGGACTCTTAAAAAAATAACTCAGGCAGGATATAAAACCATGATTATTGACACATCTGAGTTCAGAAAACTGGATGGCGGCTTAAGTTGTTTGTCACTCAGGTTCTGATTGAAGTTATATTTTCAAATGGGTTCTGATTTCACATTAAAACATTAACTTTACATTTCCATTGATCTTTTACATAGGTTCCGGTAGTTTCAGATAAAGACATTGCGAATCAGACAAAAAATATAATAGTATCAATAAAAAAAGCAAATGAAAAAGCTAAAAAAAGAAGATATCAGCCAGGAAGTCTTTGATTTATATGATGACTATGCGCATAACAAACTGGAAAGAAGACAATTTATCGAAAAGCTGGCAATTTATGCAGTTGCCGGCATTACGCTGCCATCGCTCCTGAGTTTTATCATGCCTGATTATGTTGCTTCTATTGTAATCAAGGCTGATGACCCGAGGTTAAAATCCTCATTTATCACTTATGATTCGCCTAAAGGTGGCGGAAGCATCAAGGGACTTTTATCGAAACCTATCGAAGCAAAAAACAAGCTTCCTGGTATTATCGTTGTCCATGAGAACCGGGGACTTAACCCATATATTGAGGATGTAGGAAGAAGGGCAGCGCTTGAAGGATTTATAACCCTGGCTCCGGATGCTCTTACGCCGCTTGGTGGTTATCCGGGAAACGACGATGATGGAAGAGCTATGCAGAGCAAACTTGATCCCAATAAAATGCTTGAGGATTTTATCTCTGCTTACGAATATCTGGCGTCTCATGAAGATTGTACGGGCAAAGTCGGAGTTGTAGGATTTTGTTTTGGCGGCTGGATAGCAAATATGATGGCGGTCAGAATTCCTTCCTTATCTGCTGCTGTACCTTTTTATGGCGGACAGCCATCTGCTGAGGATACAGAAAAAATAAAAGCCCCGTTGATGCTTCATTATGCAGGGTTAGACACAAGAGTAAATGAAGGATGGCCAGCCTACGAAGATGCACTAAAGAAAAACCATATCGATTATATTGCATATTTTTATGAAGGCGTTAATCACGGATTTCATAACAATACGACACCCCGTTACGATGAAGCCGCAGCAAGCCTGGCCTGGAAACGTAGTATAGATTTCTTCAAGGATAAACTTGGATAAACTTACAACTGTAAGCAACCAGGTACAAAGCATTTCTGAGGCTGGATTCTGTTTCCATAAGTTACATTTAAATTCTTATTGAACAACCTGATGCAAATTTTGCTCCGTCAGGCGTAAGCTGTATTAAACCTATTGTTCAGATATTAACTTTCTCACAGTTAATAACTTTTTTTAGTATTTTACCTCTATGTTTTATCAAAAATCAATCCTGCCTATCCAACTTCTGTATTCGCTGAAAACAGATTTTCAGCATGTTAGCTGATGTAATTTCTATTTAAGACAGGCTATCCTTAATTTAGAGAAATTCTAAATTAAAGGTGATATAAATTTTATTACATATATAATAATACATTTCTATACTTTTGCGGCCTCTTAACCTGAATAAAAAGTTATTTATGGACAGTAGCGCTCTAGTACTTTTCTTTATTGTTGCCGTTGTACTTGTGGGAGGTGCCATGCTTTTCTCCAGCTTTGTACCGCCAACATCCTATAACCCAGCTAAATTTGAACCTTACGAATGCGGTATCGAAACCATTGGGGGAACATGGTTGCAATACACGGTGGGCTATTACCTGTTTGCCATTATCTTCCTGATCTTTGATGTGGAAACTGTATTTGTTTTCCCATGGGCAGTGGTAATGAAACATGCAGGCATAACAGGCTATATCGAGATACTCATCTTTTTCTTCATTTTAGGTCTAGGCCTTTTATATGGCTGGAAAAAACATGCATTGAAATGGGAATAACAACTAAAAAAGAATTTGAGAAAAACGACTTCCCGATTTTGGATTCTTACGAGGGAGGCAGTATAATACTCACACAACTTGACGCACTTGTTAATTGGGCCAGGTCCAATTCGGTCTGGCCCTTAACTTTCGGAACACTATGCTGTGCCATTGAGTTTATGGCAGTAGGTGCTTCGAGGCATGATATGGCTCGTTTCGGATACGAAGTTGCACGCGCAACCCCACGCCAGGCTGATATGATCATTATTTCAGGCTCCATCAATTATAAGAT
>JBBQGD010000234.1:0-3783 GCA_038322655.1 Bacteroidales bacterium
GCTCCGTAAATAGAAGTAGCACTGGCATCCTTTAAAACTTCGATAGAAGCTATATCATTTGGATTGAAGGTATTCAGGATACTTTGTGTACCTGCATCATACCGGTTACCACTTCCTGGTTGCTGTAAATCAGAGATTGGAAACCCGTCAACAACAAACAGCGGCGCATTGCTGGCAAGCACTGAAGCCGCTCCCCTGATATAAATATCAAGACCTCCGCCAGGCTGTGCACTGTTCTCCCTGATCATAAGACCGGCTGCTTTTCCTTGTAAGGCATGGCCTATGTCGGAATTAGATGCCACCAGAATATCATTTGCCTTAACTGAAGTTATGGCCCCGGTGAGATCTCTCTTTTTCTGGGTACCATAACCCACAACTACAACTTCGTCGAGCGATGTGGCATCGAACTCCAGTACAACACTGAATTCCTTAGTTGCTCCAATTTCAAGCTCAACGGTTTTCATTCCTAAAAAGGAAATTTTAAGTTTGGTTGCTGTAGCCGGAGCCGTAAAGCTAAAATGACCGTTCAGATCGGTTATTGAACCGGCAGTAGTGCCGACTACAACAACAGAGGCCCCGGGAATACCACTGCCATCCTCCTTACTGGTGACAGTACCCTTGATGATTTTTTGTGCGAGCAGAACCTGCATTCCCCCTAAAAGGAGTAGCACAATTAGAAGTGTAAATTTTCTCATAGCACGTGATTTTGGTTTGTTGGTTTATTTAATTGTTGATTGATTTGTTGTTCATTCTTTAATTAAAAATTTTAGGTATTAAAGCGTCGTGTAGCAGTACGGGTCAAATAGCAAAATCAGTATTCGGTATTTGTAATGAGTTACGGTAACTCTGTTTCAGGTATCGCTATTCTTAGTTTGGTTACATTTATATGAATCCGAAACCAGTGTTTTATCACAACATAAATATCACCTCAGTCGCATTTCAATTTGTAGCGATAATCCGTAAGACAGGTATTGTAATAATGACCACGAGGAAGTAAAGACAGGATGAAACTAAGAATGAACGGTCCAGCTATTTCAGATGAAAGCATTAAAGGAAAAGTATAATGAAGAATAGTATTCAGATATCCTTCATTTCCGGCAGACAAATTAAATTTTATTTCCGTAAGCCAGAATACTTTCATATCATTTCGAATACAAATATATACATTATTTGAAATTAACAATATCTTTTGTAATATTTTTATTAACTTTCTAAAAGTTATAAAACCTTATTGTTATTAATCGTCCATTATATATTGAAATCATTTATGTTTATAGTCATCAAACCAACTAAAAATAAATAACAGTTATAAAGTTATCCACGATAAATTGACGTATTATTTCAACGGAACTGCACTAATTTGCATCAGGGAACCGGAAATATCATCAGGGTTGTAAACCGGTTTCACCCGGGATCAGTTCGAATATTGGTATTTAACACAAAACAAAAAAGCTCCCCGACTTTGGCCAGGGAGCTTTTAAATCAAAATTAAGAATTAACAAAAAAGTGTTGTTCATTTATTCCGGTCCATTATTACTTCTTGCTGGCCTTATTCATCATTACAACAACTTTTTCATTAAAATCAGGTAAAGGAGTAACTATATTCCCAACATCCGACCAGTCGGAATTCATAATACTCATGGAGAATGCCATGGATTGGGAATTTATTTTGAAAACTTCCCGCGAAACACCAAATTCCATTTTTATGGTGTTACCTTCTTTGGTAATATAACCGGGTTTGATTGCATTTTCATTTCCAAAACCCATAAATGGCCAACCCGGATCTCCATTTATCATATCTACTTTGCTCGGATCAAACCATCCTCCATATAAATTTCCTTCGCAACCGTAATCAACGCCCATTTCTTTCATCGAAAAACCGGTTGCAACTGAATTGTCGACATCCATGTATATGCCGAATATATGATCAACTAAACCTGCATTCTCTGCAATTGAGTCGAATTCAACATAAACATACAGGTAATTGGCGTCATAATCGACTTTAGCCAATTTAATGGCTCCTTTACCTGAAAGCTGGAAATCAGGGTAAGTTACTCCATTCCAGTCGTCGAATGATTCATCCTCAAGGTTAATTACTGATGCTTTGTCGACCCTTAAAACGGTGTGGAACACATATTTCTTCCCTTCAAAAGTTCCGTTCATGGTTATAAGGTAATTACCAATAGCCGTATAGGAATGCGATACGGAATCGCCTGACAAAACAGGGGACTTATCTCCAAAATCCCATGAAATTTCTGTTGCACCTTTTTCGGCATTAGCTAAGGTAACTGTAAGTCCGTCAAAATAGGACCTGAAATCAAGTGGAGGCATTTCTTCAAGATTGTATTTGCCCTCCTTGCTGCACGACAGAGTGAAAATCATCGCAAATGCAGCAATATATAGTTGTATTTTTTTGAAGTTTTTCATAAAAATTATAAATTAGGTTGACAAAGTTTGTTTGTACTGATTTCACTTGATGGAATTGGGTATATCAAGTTTGGATTAGTTGTCTGGAAGTAAACTCCGGGTGTGCTAAGGCCTGGCTCAGATCCTGATGGTACGCCATTGAAGTTGTCGAGATGAAACCCCCAATAATTACGAACAACATCTTTTCCGTTTCGCAAAAGGTCAAAGATACGATGTCCCTCAAATGCGAGTTCAATGCGTCTCTCCTTCAACACAACATCAACAATTCCGCTGCTTGCCATTCCAACGTCATACAGATAGTCTTCCATATTTTCGCCATCCGGAACAATCAGGCGATTTTCGAGCAATGTATTCAGATCGGCAACAGCATCGGGTACATCAGCTTTTTTGGCAAATGCTTCAGCCCTGTTGAGGTATATTTCGGCAAGGCGGAACATAACAGGCGAACTTAGTGTTGGTGAACCATCCTGACCGGAAAATTTGCTGATATAGAACATGTTCACACCATTCTTCACAATAGGCTCGTCAGTTACAATATATTTCCAGCGCTGATCAATGTCAGACTTCTTGGTTCCATATCCCATATCGGTAAGTATAGAGGCACTGGCCCCTTCCTCGGCCCAGCAATTGTTCCCGTTAAAAATCATCGAAGCTACTGATCCGTTCAACTGATCATCAACCAGGTTGTAGGGGATAAGCCAGATAGTTTCAGATCCTGTTTTTGCATTGGCAAAATAATCCGGATAACTGTCCGGTGTTTCTAATTCAAACATTCCTGAAGTAATCAGCTTGTCAGAATAGATTATGCAACTATCCAATTCACCTTTATACAGGTATACGCGTGATAGTTCAGCCCAAACGGAATAGATGCTTGCGAATTTATGATTATCATTACTTCTTTCAGCTGGCATATCTTCGCTCATTAACGACTCCGCTGTTTTCAAACTACTGATAATGTAGTTATACGTATCCTCAAGGGATGCCCGTGCCTTTGGCATATTGTCTGCCTTGTCCTCTCTGATAATTACCCCTGGCTGTGATTTATTTGCTGAGCTGTAAGGCTTGGCAAAAAGACGCACCAGGTTATGTGTTGCAAATGCCCTGAGAAAATAACTTTCCCCCTTCAACTGATTAGTGAATGGATCATCACCTTTCAGATCGGCCATGGAGATGGCAACATTGGCGCCATATACAATTTTATAGGACATTTCCCAGAAAGAGTTAATATTGGACTTTTCAGCACTTCTGTCCTTATACCTGAAGCTATTGATCAGGTCGTCTTCTGTTTTATATGCACAAACTATGTCGTCGCTGGCAAAATCACTTAACTGATAATACTGGCGAATATAATAGTTG
>JBBQGD010000235.1:0-3504 GCA_038322655.1 Bacteroidales bacterium
GGTTTTAAAAAAGTTAAATGTTTCGCCGATGTTTACTTTTTGGACTGCAACTGCACCGGCTTTCCGCTCATCCATTCCCGGAATAGATTGTTGGAATGTCCTAACCGGGTTGTAGGCAAGCCACCATACCAGAACACCAACACCGGCCACTACAAATGCGGGAAGCAGGAATCGGTATATATAGGTTTTGAGCATTCAGTTGTAAACATCTTAAATTCAGAGCAAAAGTACTTATTATGTGCGATACTCTTGTGAATTACAGGTAGGAAGGCGTTGAGTTTTGTGCCCGATTTAGCTGACAAATATTAACCGGTGCATATAATAAAACAGAAATGTACTGAGTTATTTTTTCCTTATATCATAAGCCATTAAGGCTTTGCCTCGCCGAATATACAGAACGCCATCGTTAATTACCGGATGCGAAAAGTGTTCCTTTGTTCCGGTTGTGATTTTAAATTTACTGATGAGTTCCATTTTAGAAGGACCGGGATTAACCAGGTTCATTTCTCCGCGCTGGTTGTAGTAATAAAGCATATTGTCAGCCAGGGCGAGCGAACCGTTTCCGGCTTTGAGGGAATCAATAACCTGTCCGGTTGTGGCATCCGCGCATAAAAGAACCCGTTTCGAATCACTGCCAGCATAAATTTGGTTGCCGATTTTAACAAATCCACCCATAAAACTATCAAGTGCTTTGTTATTCCATACCTGGGTGATTTGTTTTCCATCATCCGAAAGTTTTAGTTTTACGCCGCAATTTCCATCACCGGCAACATAATAAATGTAGCCGTTTTCGTAATAAGCTGAGTTGCTGTGCGTATCACCCATTCCGGGTTTGCGTTCGGCCAGCGGGGTGTTCACCTGCTCATGGTACCAGAGTAATTTTCCTGTTTGGGCATCGATTCCCAGCATATTGTAAGCCGAAAACGTGACCAGTATGGATAATGAAGGCAGTTTGATGATAATTGGTGAATTGTATCCCGGCACATCGCCTCTTCCCTTGCAGGTCCAGTTGAGTTTCCCTGTAAAGCGATTGAATGCAACCACGTTGTTTTCTTCACCTCCAGGAACCAGAAATATCTGGTCACCATCAACAACCGGCGATTCGGCCTGACCGTAAAGCGTTAATCGTCCGCTCAATTCTTTTATCATATCAACCGACCACTTTTGCGAACCATCAGCTGCATTGATACAAACCAGGGCACCTAATCCGGAACATACATAAATCAGATTACCAACCACGGTAGGAGTGGAGCGTGAGCCTTGGTATGTTGCAACCCATTCTTTTCCAAAATCCGATTTCCAAAGGAGTTTTCCTTTCTTGTCAAAAGCAAAAAGATAACCAACGGTATCAATTTCACCGGTTACATAAACGCGGTCGGAAGTTACTGCCGGTGGTCCGTATCCGTTACCGATTTCATTATTGATCCAAAGCTGTGCCGGACCTGCTTCAGGCCACGAAGTCATTAAACTCTTTTCAGTATAAACTCCATCGCGGTTAAGCCCGCGAAATTGTGCAAGAACCTGGGCCTGTATGCCCGCTGAAATCAAAATCATAATGGTAGCGAGGAAAAATACTTTTCGGATCATGGCGTACGTATTTCGGATTATGGCAGAGAATTTGGTTTATATTTAGGATAAGCCGGGGAAATCAGTATTGACAGAGTAAAAATATACTAAAGGTCAATATGACAAATTAAAATTTGATAAATATCAAAAACTAATCTGTGTAACATAGGAAACTATCTGCAACACAACGAAAAACCAGGCGGAGATTCTGCCTGGTTTTGAAAGCCTTTTTGAAATAAAACTATTTCCTTATATCATAAACCATCAGCGAATTGCCATGACGAATATACAACCGGCCATTTTCAATTACCAGATGAGCCCAGTGTTGTGAAGCTCCATAAGGAACTTTAAAGCCACTTACTTTTTTAAATCCTGCCAGTGTAGGTTCAATCAAATCAACTTCGCCACTTTCGTCGTATGTATAGAGCATGCCGTCTGCCGCAATAATACTCCCCATCCGCCCATTCATTTTGTCATAGGCAAGTTCCTTGCCGGTTTTCCAGTCGATGCAATGCAGACCTTTTATTTTGTCACCTAAACCATAAATTCGCCCATTGAATAAAACTACTCCTCCCATACGACTGTCAAGATCTGTATTTTTCCATACCTTTTCAACCGATGTTCCATCAGATGAAAGTTTAAGCATAACACCACCGCAGCCATATCCTGAAACACAATACAGGTAACCGTTGTTATAAAGCGGAGTGTTGGCATGCACAGCGTATTGGTTTACCTGTTCATAACTCCACAGTTTTTTACCGGTTTCAGCATCGAGTCCAAGGATTGACTTCTCAGTCATAGTCACCAGGATTTTACGTGTGGGCAGATTAATCAATAGTGGTGAGCAGTAAGCACTTTTTTCACCGTTGCCGGCGCTACTCCAAATAAGTTTGCCTGTATTCTTGTTCAGGGCTATCACATTATTTTTAATTCCTCCTACAGTGCAAAAAAGTTTATCTCCATCGATAAGAAGGTTTTCGGTTACACCCCAAACTATATTACGTCCATCGTAATCCTTCATTATATCCACTGTCCAAAGTATATTGCCTTTATCAGCCGAAAGACATACTATTTTCCCCAAGGCACTCATCAGGTAAGCTTTCCCTTCATCTATCAAAGGAGTACAGCGCGCTCCGGGCCAACTCTCTGTCCATTCATCACCATAAGTTGTGCTCCAGATGAGTTTACCATCCAGGGAGAAAGCAAAAACCTGACCTTTACCGGCAGTCGTTCCCGTAGTGAATATTCGATCGTGTGAAACAACTGAAGCCGAAGCATGGCCTTCGCCGAGGTTATCATAATGCCACAAAAGTGTCGGACCGGCTTCAGGCCACGAACGGAGCAGGCCCTTCTCATCATAAATTCCATCGCGATCTTTGCCGTGCCATTGCGAAGCTTCCTGGGCAGAGATCATGTTTGTTGTAAAAAGTATGATTGCAGCAAAAGACATCAAAAGTTTCATAAGCTTCATTATTTAATACCGGATAAAATTACAATAAAAAAAGAATTTACAAAGGAGCCTGACCTCATCCGCCTACGGCACCTTCTCCTGCAAGGAGAAGGAAAAAGGAATATTTGCTTTTTGGAGGAGGAAATAGAACTTTTTGCTTGACTTCATCTGCTCTTCGGGCATATTCTCCTGAAAGGAGAAGAGAATATGATTTTTTGCTTAATTTAAAAGCCACGAAAAACTTCCGTGGCTTTTGTAACATTAGTTATATAGAATAGTGGTTACCTCATCTTTTTATATTCGGTAATCAATCCGTTGGTAGATGAATCAAGGCTCTTAACTTCAGCATCTCCTTCCAGCTCAGGGAGAATAATATTTGCGAGTTGTTTCCCTAACTGTACTCCCCACTGGTCGAAACTAAATATATTCCAGATCACACCCTGAACAAATATTTTCTGCTCGTACATGGCAATAAGCGAACCTAATGT
>JBBQGD010000236.1:0-3501 GCA_038322655.1 Bacteroidales bacterium
ACTTCGTAATTGTTTTTCCACAAATCGAGTTGGGCGAGTGTCTGGTTCGAGAATGAATTGCTCATTACAAACGAAGGATGTCCGGTAGCGCAACCTAAGTTAACTAAGCGACCTTCGGCAAGCATGAAAATGGCGTGTCCGTCAGCGAAAAGATATTTATCAACCTGAGGTTTGATCTCAATTTTCTGTACATCAGTCATACTGTTGAGCTTATCAACCTGTATTTCATTATCGAAATGGCCGATGTTGCAAACGATAGCCTGATCTTTCATTTTTTTCATATGCTCCACGGTGATCACATCTCTGTTGCCGGTAGTGGTAACATAGATATTGCCTTCGTCCAGGGCATCTTCAATTGTTTTAATTTCAAATCCTTCCATTGCTGCCTGTAAAGCACAGATCGGATCAATTTCGGTAACAATAACGCGGGCTCCATAGGCGCGCATTGATTTGGCACTGCCTTTACCTACATCGCCGTATCCGCAAACTACAACCACCTTACCTGCAAGCATTACATCGGTAGCACGTTTTATACCGTCAGCCAGCGATTCGCGGCAACCGTAGAGGTTATCGAATTTCGATTTTGTAACCGAATCGTTTACGTTAATAGCAGGAATAAGCAATTCGCCTTTTTCCATCATCTGGTACAAACGGTGAACGCCGGTAGTGGTTTCTTCCGAAACACCTTTCCAGTCCTTCACAACACTATGCCATTTAGTTGGATTTTCAACATAGGTTTCGCGTAACAGGTTCATGATAACCTGTTCTTCAAGGTTTGCACCTTTTGCTTCCAGTAATTTTGGATCATTTTCGGCAGCAAATCCTTTATGAATAAGTAATGTAGCATCTCCCCCATCGTCAACGATCAGGTGTGGCCCTTTTCCTCCTTCGAATGTGAGCGCCTGGTTTGTGCACCACCAATATTCGTCGAGGGATTCGCCTTTCCAGGCAAATACCGGGATACCGGCAGCAGCAATAGCAGCGGCGGCATGATCCTGGGTTGAAAAAATATTACAACTGGCCCAGCGCACTTCAGCACCAAGTTCAACCAATGTTTCAATTAAAACTGCAGTTTGAATGGTCATATGCAGCGAGCCGGTAATTCTTGCCCCTTTCAGTGGTTTTTCAGCCGAATGCTTACGACGGATACTCATCAGGCCGGGCATTTCTTTCTCGGCAATTTCAATTTCCTTACGGCCCCAATCGGCTAAGGAGATATCGCGTACTTTAAATTTCATAGTATTGTTAACAGTAAGATCTTCCATTTGTATTCTGATTTTTTAGGGGTGCAAAGGTACAACTTTTTATGAAATAATATAACTTAACTTGCAATCAAATGTTCAGATAAACAGGATGTTTAAGATTTCGAAACCTGAGATTACGTATCAGATTTACAAGTTATATGTTGATCAGTGAGCCGGTTAAATTCAATAAAATGCCTATTGTATTTACTATTGAATGAATGAATACGATAGTCCAGAATGCCTTTTTCGGTTGGTCCATTTCTCTTAAAACAGCATAGATGTAATTAAACACAAGACAAATAATGGCCCCAACTATTACTATATCTATATAACCTCTGTAATGCGCTAATCCAAATAATATTGCTGAACCAATAATAAAAATTCGGGTTGACGATTTCAATTTTTCAATAAAAATAAAAAAAAGAAAAGTCTGAAAAATTAATGTTTCGAGCAGAGGAGCAAATATCACCACGAGAAGTAAATTCTTAATCAAAATCAGGTATTCAGTTAAGTTATGCGCCGGTACAATTTTAAAATTGGATTCATGTTGTATCCCAACGGCTTCAAATAGGAAATGGAATACTATCTGAATTAAAAAAAATGCCATAACACTGTAAATTATGAGAACAGGTTTGTTGTAATGAGTTATAATCCATTGTTTGGGAGAGAATTTCATAGCTGGACTTTAAGCACAGGATGTTGGTAAATAAATTGGTGAGTAAAATCAATTAAATGAGCCGGTAATTTACACAAGTATTGTTAGGTTAATAATCATGTGAAACAGAATACTGTATATTAAGCCATGCTTCATGCGGATGTAGCCTAGTATTGTGCCCGCTACAATTTGCGGCGCAACAAGGATTAAAGAAAAGGCTATAATGTAACGTATATCGCCTGTAAAATTCATCAAGTGCATCAACCCAAATAGTATTGAAGAACCATAATAAAAATATTTAAAATTAGTGGTTATAAAATGTGAAATTCTTTTCATTGGCCAAAAGGAAACGAACGTAAGTGTCACTAATAATAGTGCTGAAAATATAAAAATAACGGTATTGTTTCTTTTCAGGATAAAAACCACTAAGAAAACCACCACGGTTGCCAGGAAAAGCGACAAACTTATTTTGTTGAATCTTAACAACGATCGGAATAGTATCTCTTCATAAACAGGCGCAAGCAGAACACCAATAAGAATTTTCATTTCAAATGTTAACCCGACAGGCTTGTGTGTTATTGCAAAAACAGAACAAACTATGTACGCGAAAAGGGCTATCACAATGGCAGATATCAGGTATAGACCTAGTAGAAATATAAAATCCCTTGTCTTAGGCCGAACAGTATCCGGAAAGCAGACGGGATTCTTTACATATAAAAATAGTTCTTGCATATGAAATATTTATAATCTCTTCCCGCGCTTTTTCCTTTCCTCCATAACGGAATAACTCTGTCAGAATCAAGCCTCAAATATACAGATTGATGATAATACAGCCACTGAATTTAAAAATAAATTTTATTTCTGATAGCCCATTTAACAGTGGTGTAAATATCCTGGATTTAATGTAGTCATAAAAATATTAGAAGATATGCTGTCTTTACAATTCTTTGGCTTTGCTTTGAAACTTTGGCTTTCTGCTAAAACTGCTTTTTAGAGATTTTTTTCTTCTTTCGCGCGCATCTTATTTTCTGATGCGTGCGGCGCAGTGTTCCTTGCACCATCCAAATATACAAAATATCAATAATTACTATCTGGTTTCGGACAGTATTTTCTCTAAAGTTTAAACTCTACCCAAACAAGGCGATTTATCTGCTATTGATCTGGATTGTACTGGCACGCATCAGAAAATAAGATGCGCGCCAACCGGGGAATCTGATTGTTTTTCTATTCTGTCAAATATTTGGATTCGGGAATATTTACATATCAATAAATTCGATTATCTTTGCAAATCAAATATTCCTTTCATAAACACAAGGAGGTTTGAGTTATAAAGAAGAGGGGAGAGAACAGGCTCAGCGAACCTCTGGCAACCACCACCACCCGGTGCGTAAGGTGCCAATACCTGATCCCGGTTTATCGGGAGATTATAATTAAAACACACTCCTGTTCCGGGTTCCGGAAAAACTGAATGTGTTGAGTTAAAAACTTCTGCCCTGCTGCTTTGTTTAGGTAAGCATGGTTAAACATATTAATGTTATGATAGAAAAGGAAAGTATAGATAAAGTTTTAGAAAATCGTGTTTTAGTACTTGATGGAGCCATG
>JBBQGD010000237.1:0-3179 GCA_038322655.1 Bacteroidales bacterium
ACCGGCTTGGATTTCGCGGCTCGGTAATTTGTACCAGTGCCACCCGCGACCTTTGTGCCATTATGCTTGCTGATAGCGGTCATATACAGGAAGGTGACGTTAAGTGGTTTAACAAGCGTCGGGTAAAGAATGGGCTAAATCCGGTTGAACCCATATATACGGAACACGATGCACGCGCCTGCATGGAATTGTTTATCGGGGTAGCATACGACCGTAAGTTTCGTATTGACGAAAATATCAAGGTGAAATTTACCAATACCGGTCATATGCTGGGCAGCGGAACGGCATCCCTTGAAATAACAGAACACGGCAAAACCACTCGTATTGCATATACAGGAGATATCGGTCGGCCAACAAGTCGTATTTTACGATCACCTGTACCCTTTCCCCAATGTGATTATCTTATTACCGAGGCTACCTATGGCAACCGTCTTCATCCACATCTTCAGGAGGCTGAAGGCGAACTTTTACGAGTAATCCGCGAAACCTGTGTTGAAAGAGGTGGGAAACTAATAATTCCATCCTTTGCTATAGGCCGGACACAGGAAGTGGTTTATGCTCTGAATAAGTTTTTTAATGAAGGATTGCTGCCAAAAGTGAATATTTATGTTGATAGTCCTTTAGCTGTAAATGCTACTGATATTTTCAGATTGCATACCGATATACTTAATGATGATGTTGCCCACGAAATGTTAACCGACCCAGATCCTTTCGGGTTTAATTCACTTTTTTATATCAAAAGCCCCGAAGAGTCAAAAAAACTGAATGATAATAAAAGACCTTGCGTTATTATTTCTGCATCAGGAATGATGGAAGCCGGGCGTATCAAGCATCACCTGGCCAACAATATTGAAAATCCCAATAATACAATTCTTGCCGTTGGATATTGCGCTCCCAACACATTAGGCGCCAGGATTTTAAGTGGATCAAAAGAAATTTCTATTTTTGGAGTTCACCATCCTGTTAAAGCCAAAGTGGAACGAATTGAAGCATTTTCAGGGCACGGTGACTATAGTGAAATGGCTGATTATGTGAGCTGCCAGGATGCATCACAAGTCAAAAAAGTGTTCCTGGTACATGGTGATTATGAAGCACAGACAGCCTATAAAAACACGCTGGAGCAGAGAGGATTCTCGCATATCGAAATTCCGGTTGCAGGACAGGAAGCAGAGTTATAAGAATCCTGCTTGTTTTTATTTATTGATATACAATCATCAAATTCCGGAATGTCATGCCTAACTTTAAGAATTATTTCTTAAAGCCTTGTATTTGCAATTACTTAATTTATTAGGTTTGTTATTCACAAACCAATTTGCATCGGCATGCAAAACAAAGATTCAAAATCAACCTCAATCACTCCTGTTTTAAATGTCGGAATTCTTGGATTTGGACTTTCGGGGCAGGTTTTTCATTCGCCATTTGTTGATGTTAATCCGAATTTTAATCTTCATACAATTGTAACCACAGGCACTCTGGCCGGTGAAAAGTACCCTTCTATAAAAATAACTGCATCTTTTGAGGAACTTCTGGCTAACCCTGAGATTGACATTGTAATAATCTGTTCTCCAAACAATTTCCATTTTTCGCATGCAAGTGCTGCTTTGAGAGCTGGTAAACATGTAATTGTCGAAAAACCATTCACAGTCAGCAGTGCGGAAGCAAAAAGTCTTATAAAGATTTCCCGCAAATCCGGGAAACTTATATTCCCGTTTCATAACCGCCGTTGGGATAGTGATTTTCTTACTCTTAAACATATTTTAGAACAAGGATTGCTAGGGAAAGTGGTTGATTATGAATCGCGGTTTGATCGGTTTACACCCGAAATATCTAGGGCCTTCTGGAAATATCAGCAAAAAGAAGGAGGTGGCACCTTGTTCGACCTGGGCATTCACTTGATCGACCAAACGGTAAGTCTTTTTGGCGCTCCCGAAGGAGTTTTCTGCAGGTTATTCAATCAACGCGAAGGCAGCGTTACCGATGATAGTTTTGACCTTAAACTCATTTATCCTGAACTGGACGTAACTCTTAAAGCCAGCATTTTTGTAAAAGAGCCCGGGCCACGTTTCCAGGCTCATGGTACACACGGTTCATTTGTAAAATACGGATTGGATAGCCAGGAAGCCATGCTTCGCAAAGGGTTGAGACCCGGAAGCAAAGGTTTTGGCATTGAACCTGCAGGGCAGCGAGGCATTCTGAATACTGTAATTCCGGGTCAAGAATTTCGTGGCAGCGTTAAAACATTTACAGGAAACTATATGGCTTTCTTCGATAATGTATATTCAGTGATAATACATGGAGCTGAGATGATTATTAAACCAGAAGATGCATTACTGAACATCCGTATAATTGAGGCTGCACAAAAAAGCGATAAAGAGAAAAAAATAATTCAGCTATAATAACGCTGAAAAGTGAAGGTATAATTAATATAGAAACTTCAATCAAAGAATCAATCAAAGAGGGTGTTGATATAAATACCCGAAGCGGCGTTTACTCCCTGCGTACTTCCCTGGATGCCAACACAGAGGATAGGTTATGGTAATTTTACAACACCATACGGGAAATTAAAGCCACCTTTAGAATACTCAAAACCAACCTTGACCTACATCCGATTTATCATAAAATGATGACAGTACTATGGCTCATCTGACCTGGATTGCTGGCTTATTGGGTAGTGAATACGGTTAGGCATCAATTGAAGAAAAATAATATTCATAATGGTTGGAGGGAAATTGTCCGAACAATGAACACGCAAAAAGTCGTTACAACTTTGGCCCAAAACCTCCATAATGAAGTCATTTCGATACGCCGTTGCTCGTGGCCAAACTCACATGTACAAAGTCTTTATTACGCACTAAAATACAAGTACGCACCCTTTGTAAAGAAAAATCTGTAGCACACAAATCGGAACTCCAAATCTGCCAACTTATTGAACAACAATTATCTTTATATTGATAACTACAATGTGGGCTAAAATAATTCTGACAGATTATAAAGTATCGCGATTTACAAATAACTTTAACCCTACAAACCTCTCTGAAAACGAATTTCAGAGAGGTTACAATGCTCATAGAGAAAGCCAATTATTTCGACTTTCCCTTTTGAGATTTAGCTGTTGTCTTTTCTTTTTCTGCTGTCAGTACCTCATGGTATTTGCGGGCCGCAGCATAACGGGCAGAAGC
>JBBQGD010000238.1:0-3018 GCA_038322655.1 Bacteroidales bacterium
TACGAACTTTTTACGTTTCACAATGTTTATAGCAAGTAGATATTTATATTAATTTCTATTTAATAAAACCTTAAAAATAAACACAAATATGAAAAGCATGAAGACGATTATCAGTATTCTGGTTGTTGCAATTATCTATACAACTGCAAGCGCTCAAACAATGAATGGTAAAATGCAAATGGGGGGTGCCAAAAACATGGTACAAAAAGCTGTATGTGTACTTCATCCGACCCAGGGCAATAATGTTACCGGGGTTGTAACTTTTACCAAGGTTGATGATGGAGTGAAAGTTGTTGCCGACTTGCAAGGGCTGACCAAAGGAAAGCACGGAATACACATCCACGAATGCGGCGATTGTTCAGCTGCTGACGGCACTTCGGCTGGCGGCCACTTTAACCCGATGGGTGAAACTCATGGTGCGCCTATGGATGCTATGCGCCACGAAGGCGATATGGGTAACATCGAAGCTGATGCAACCGGTAAAGCTCACATGGAATATGTTGATAAAACGATTTCATTTGAAGGCATCACTTCAATTATCGGCAGATCGGTAATAGTTCATGAAAAAGAAGACGACTTAAAAACCCAGCCAACTGGCAATGCAGGAGCACGAGTAGCATGCGGGGTAATTGGAATCGGAAAGTAAGGCTTTGGAATAATGGTTTTTTTGTTTATCGGTATCCTGAGTTCGGAAACTCAGGATATTATTGGTTATTTTATTTTTATCGAACACTATGGCCAAAAACGATTCAAGCAAAAGTTATGGATTCCTATTCATAAAAGAAACCGTAAATAACCGTTATTAAAATTAAAATAACAGCTATCAAACCAATAATTTAATTCTCAAATAAGTAAGACCCACCCCATCTTGCAGGAAAATTGCCTTCTGTTTCAACTTTTAATCGGGTTTTAAATCCTTTTAAAGACCAACGTAAAAATGCTCCGAGAAAACTGGCCCATAGAGCTGACATTCTATGTTATTTTATTTTTTGATTTCCACCGCTCTTGCTGATTGCGGGGGATAAGTTAGACAACGATTAATAAACCTTCTGAGCAATCATCTGGCTTAAGCCTGATTCAAATTCGGTACGGGAAATATTAGCAAAGCCTGCGTCTGATAACATTTCTGTGACTTCCTCATCAGTAAAACAATCCCCCGCTTCGGTTCCTACCAGCATATTTATGGCAAAAACAGCGCCGGTTAGAGGTTGAGTCCGGTCTTTGTTCATTATCCAGTCCATGATAATAATTTTGCCGTTTTTATTTAAAGCGCTATAACATTTCCTGATTAAATCCCGGTTTACCTCCAAAGGGTTGCTGTGAATAACAGCGGATAAAAATACCAGGTCGAATCCTTTCGGTAATTCATCCGTGGTATAATCGCCGGTATGAGTTTTTATTGTTGAGGAAAAACCTTCTTTGTCAATAAATTTCCGGGTTATAGGTACTACATTCGGCAAATCAAAAACAGTGGCTTGCAACTCAGATTTTTTCGAAATAAACTCCATAGAATACGCGCCTGATCCTCCGCCAATATCCAAAACAGACTGTATGCCTGTCAAATCAACATTTTCCAATTGCTGAGGCGCATGTTTTTTAGCCCTGTCGTGCATGGCATTTATAAAAGAGAATAACCACTCGCCACCCCTTTCATTAATTTCATCAGGATGGGCAGAATTACCGGTTTTTACAACTTGTGTAAGGTTGCTCCAGGTATTCCAAAGGTGGTTTGTATGCATTAAACCCCCTAAATACTCAGGGCTTTTTTTCGATAGAAATGTAAAGCTTTCGTCAGTATTAAAGAACAGTTGGTTTTGTTTTGTCAGAAATCCTAAGGATACCAATGCATTCAGCAGACGTTCGCAGGCATGTTCGTTTAAATGCAGATTGTCTGCAATCTGACCGCACGAAGAACCGGATTCATCGAGGTTGGTAAAAATATCAAGCTCAAAACCACTTAATAATATTCTGCTTCGCTGAAAGGCAGCAGCAAATTCCCTTATCTTATTTGGATTCATACTTTTGTCGATTATATTTATGAATACTCATGTAATGTTCGAAGGATAATTAATAAAACTGGCCAGGAACCACTTTCTTTAAGCCTTATACAAAAATACATAAAAAGGACAAAAGTGTAATCTTTGAGATGTTGCTCTCAGTCCGTGACTCAGAACTTGAATGAATTCTGCTTCCGACACTTTACTTTTATGGAACTCTACGGACACGTAGGCATTTGCACTTGCCGATTAATCCATGCTTTTCAGAAGAGAAACAACCGATTATACATAAAATAGTTGTACAGTTATTTCAACTCTCATATTTTTATTGCCATTATTTCCAAATAATTTCAACTCTTAAGATAAATTTATGAAAAATCGTCCAACCGTTATGATGATGGCCTTTATACTGGCAATTGCATCATCTGCTTTCTCACAGGATCAGGCAAAGAAGTCAGACTCAACTTTTGTTTTCACGATTGTGAAGCAACTACCTGCAAGTCCGGTAAAAAACCAATACAGATCTGGTACATGCTGGAGCTATTCAGCCATTTCATTCCTTGAATCAGAGCTGCTACGCACGTTAAAGGACACTTTCGATCTCTCGGAAATGTATTGCGTACGTAAATGTTATGCCGATAAAGCGGAGATGTATGTGCGGTATCATGGAAAACACAACTTTGGAGGTGGCGGTGAGGCTCACGACGTTACCTATGTTCTGAAGAATTATGGCCTGGTACCTGATGCTGCGTATACAGGTAATATGCCGGGTGAAGATAAACCGGTTCATGGAGAAATGGATGCAGTGCTGAGTGCCGATGTTGAAGCTGTGATCAAGAATCCTAACGGCAAATTATCGCCGGTATGGCAAAAAGGTTTCAATGGATTGCTCGATGCTTACCTGGGAGTGGTACCGGAGAAGTTCATGTATAAAGGGAAAGAATATACACCTCAGTCGTTTGCTGCCATGACAGGCCTGAACCCTGATAATTATATCGAACTTACTTCGTATACACATCAT
>JBBQGD010000239.1:0-2854 GCA_038322655.1 Bacteroidales bacterium
AAAGGAATCGATTTACTTTATATGCTTCAGCCTGAAGCACCTCCGTTTATGATCGGGGATATGAAGAGAATCAAACAGATTCTTGGAAACCTGATCAATAATGCAATAAAATTTACTGACGAAGGTGAGATTTTTATTTCAGTTGAAAAGCAATCACAAACCAGTGAATATTGTGAATTACTGTTCTCAGTTAAAGATAGTGGTATTGGAATACAAAAAGAAAAGTTATCGCTAATTTTTGAAGCATTTACCCAAGGCGAATCCTTTGTATCACGTCGTTATGGCGGTACAGGACTTGGTTTAGCCATTGCCCGCCATCTGGTCGGACTTATGGGAGGCAAAATATGGGCCGAAAGTTCACCTGGCAGAGGAGCAACTTTTTTCTTTACAGCTAAACTCAAAATTGCTGATACGCCGACAACCAAACTTTATATCCGTGGACAGATACCTGAACTCAGAGGCAGCAAAGTCCTGATTGTTGACAGCGATCCGACATCAAGACAGATTTTCACTGTACAGTTCGAAGCATGGGGAATGAAAGCCTATACAGCCTCAGGTGCAAAAGAAGCCCTACGGATAATTGAAACTGAAGATGCCTACTTCGATTTGGGTATTATTGACATGCAAGCATCTGGTTTAAATGGAGTAGAATTAGCTCAGACCATACGTGAAATACCATTTAAAGGCGACATGCCTTTCATTCTGGTTTCGTCTGTTGGAAAAGTGAATGATCTTCCAAAAGGCTTATTTGACGCTCAACTATCTAAACCTGTTAAACTGACCGACCTTTTCGAGCTTGTACTTGGCGTGATGTCGGAAAACCGTAACCGGAAAAAGAATATTGCCGATCATAGTGTCGACAAAAAGCTCTCTGATAAACTTCCATTAAATATTTTATTGGCAGAAGACAATTTCACTAACCAGGAGCTCGTGGTAACACTGATGCGCAAAATGGGTTATACCATCGATGCAGTTGAAAATGGGCGAAAAGCACTGGAGATCATGGAGCATAAATCCTTCGACATTATCCTGATGGATGTGCAAATGCCAGTTATGAACGGACTGGAAGCCACACAAGCTATTATTGAAAAATACCCTGAAGATGTAAGGCCATTCATTATTGCCATTACGGCCAATGCCATGCCTGGCGACAGAGAAAGATTTATAGAAGCCGGAATGGTGGATTATCTTTCAAAACCCATCCGGTTCAAGGATGTACAAGATGTATTGATACGTTGGGGAAGAAAAAAACACGGTAACTAGTCCCGAACTATCAAAAGAATAAAAAAACCGGCGTGAGTCGGTTTTTTCTTGAACTAATTTTGGCGCATTTTGAAATAATGAATTAATCAATTTAAATAATTCGTAATTTTATAGTACCACAATATGTAATAAGCAGCTTAAAAATCCAAGATTGTATATTTCTACATTTTAAAACAAACGTATAGCAGCGTTTGGATTGGGATGTTTGTTAAACCAAAAATTGAATTAAAAGAATGAGTGATACTATTTACAGCGTAATTACAGGAACCGGAAGCAACATTCCATCAAAACTGGTTAAGAATGAGAATTTCCTTGACAATGAATTTTATGATAGCGACGGCACAAGGCTTGAAAAATCAACCCAGGAAATAATTGATAAGTTCCTGGAAATAACCACAATTGCTGAAAGACATTATATTTCTGATCACAAAGTGACCTCCGATTTAGCATATTTTGCTGCAATTGAGGCTATTAAGTCAGCCAATATTGATAAAGAAGAACTGGATTATATAATTGTTGCACATAACTTTGGTGATGTAAAGAAAGAAAACAAAAGATCGGACTTTGTTCCAAGTTTAGCAGCAAGGGTTAAGTATAAATTAGAGATTAAAAATCCGGGTACTGTTGCTTACGATATTACTTTTGGTTGCCCGGGATGGTTACAGGCTGTTATTCAAGCTGACTATTTCATCAAGTCAGGTGATGCTAAAAAGATACTGGTAATAGGAGCTGAAGCTTTATCAAGGATTTCAGACCCGCACGACAGGGATTGCATGTTATATGCTGACGGTGCAGGAGCAGTTGTTATAGAAGCGAAAACCAGTAAAATACCAGTTGGAATACTAGCCCATAATACACGTTCCGATACATTTTTATATTCGAAAATGCTGCATATGGATAGATCCTTTAATCCTGATTTTGAAGACAAGGATGAGTTGTTTCTTAAAATGAACGGCCGAAAACTTTATCAATATGCACTGGAAACCGTTCCTCAAGCAATAAAAGACGCCCTGGATAAATGCAATATACAACTCAACGAAATCAGTAAAGTGCTGATACACCAGGCAAATGGGAAAATGGATGATGCTATATTAAAAAGACTTTATGCACTATATAATACAGTAGATTTGCCTGAAAATATTATGCCTATGACTGTTTCCTTCCTTGGCAATACGTCTGTGGCAACCTTACCTACTCTGCTCGACCTGATATTAAAAGGAAAACTGGAGCCTCATAAAATAAATGAAGGCGACCTGCTGGTTTTTGCCTCTGTGGGAGCTGGAATGAATATTAATGCGTTGGTATACAGAACGGTATAATAAATCGATTTCTTATCCGTCACAAGCTTAATAAGTTATTTCAACTGCTATTCCTAAGCATGAAAAAATATGTCTGCCTTGTTGAGATAGCATAAAAAAAGACCAACTAAAGTTGGTCTTTTTTTTGTTTAAGTAGCGAGGACGAGATTTGAACTCGTGACCTTCGGGTTATGAATCCGACGCTCTAACCAACTGAGCTACCTCGCCATTATTTCAATTTATTCTTTATTTCTTTGAACTCGTGTCCGCCTCAGGCGGATATGAATCCGACG
>JBBQGD010000240.1:0-2647 GCA_038322655.1 Bacteroidales bacterium
GAATTAATTTCAAAATAAACAGTCTATGGAACAAAATCAAGTAGCACATACCGATCATTTCGATCCTGCGGCTTCAAAATTAGGTATGTGGCTGTTTATCTTCACCGAAATTTTACTTTTCGGAGGACTGTTTATAGTTTATTCAGTTTACCGGTACATGCACCCCGTCGAATTCCACCTGGCACATGAGGAACTTAGCGTAACAATTGGATTTATCAATACGGTCATTCTTTTAATAAGTAGTATAACTGTTGCTATGTCAATTACAGCCTTACAGCTAGGCAACAAAAAACTGTCACTGATACTGCTTGCATCCACCATGATACTGGCAGTAGTATTTCTAGTAAATAAGTACTTCGAATGGGGAGCAAAAATCCACCACGATATTTATCCGGGGAGTGCTTTCCTGATGAGCCTGAGTAAAGGAGATATGCTTTTCTTTGGATTATACTTTTTTATGACAGGACTGCATGCCTTGCATATAATCATTGGTTTAGCTCTGTTAGGTGTTGTTTTTGTTAAAATACAAAACGGATCAGTTAACCAGAACCGTTATTCGCTGCTCGAAAACGGAGGGCTTTACTGGCACCTCGTCGATTTGATCTGGATTTTCCTGTTCCCATTGTTCTATTTAATACACTAACCCCTATGAGCGAGCAAAAAAATCATATTTCAACCTATAAGTCGCAGATACTCGTTTTGCTAAGTCTTTTAGTTTTAACAGTGCTTACTGTCACAATTACGAGTGTTCACCTGGGGCCATACAATACGGCCGCAGCAATGCTTATTGCGTCAGTTAAAGCGGCTATCGTGCTTCTATACTTCATGCACCTGAAGTTCGACGAGAAAATATACCGTTTCATGGTTACGCTGGTGCTTACCATTTATGCGGTAGTGATCATCATTACATTTTTTGATTATTTATACCGATAAATACTATGTTCACAGGAAATACAAGTCTTTCGGGAGGAGTTGATACAGCGTTTGCTATTATCATAGGAATCTCCCTTTTCTTTCTCATTGGTATTACTACTGTAATTATCATTTTCATTGTAAAATACAACAAGAAGAAGAATCCTGTTGCGTCGGAAATTGAAGGAAGCAACAAACTGGAAATCATCTGGACCATTATACCGCTGATACTTGTATTGTATATGTTTTGGCTTGGATGGAGTACCTACATTCCGCAGCGCAAAGTACCTGCCGACGCCATGAAAATTAAAGTTACTGCACAGATGTGGAGCTGGCGCTTCGAATATGCTAACGGCAAAGTGGAAGATACCCTTTATGTGCCCGTTAACAGAGCAGTGGTTTTAAATATGGTGTCGCTCGATGTAATACATAGTTTATATATTCCGGCCTTCAGGCAAAAGGAGGATGTTGTTCCCGGCAAAACCACTAATTATATGTGGTTTAAACCGATGATAATTGGTTCATACGATCTTTTTTGCGCTGAATATTGCGGATTAAGGCATTCGTATATGGGTACCATGGTAAAAGTTATTGACGATGCTTCATTCGATAAATGGTATGCTGCTACTCCACCAAAAATTGATTCGACAGTAGCTGCAATACCCGGAGCCGAAGGTAAATTTATAGTTGAACAGAAAGGGTGTAATGCCTGTCATTCATCCGATGGGACCAAAATTGTGGGACCTTCCTATAAAGGCATCTTTGGTCACAAGACAATTGTTGAAACAAACGGAAAAGAACGTGAAATTACTGTGGATGAAGCATACATCAAAAGATCAATTCTTGAACCTGAAGCCGATATAGTAAAAGGATTCCCTAAAGGAACCATGGTTTCTTACAAAGGGCAGCTGACTGATCAGGAAATTGATAAAATTGTTGAATACATTAAAACATTAAGTGAAAAAAAATAATAATCCGCGCGAATTGCTGAAAATAATCAGCGAACTTGGAAAAGTCAGAATATCAGTAGCAGTAGCATTTACAACTTTTACAGGCTATATACTTAGCCACGGCGAATTCGACCGTGGATTTGTTTTACCATTTATTGGTATCTTTTTACTTGCATGTGGTGCTTCGGCATTGAATCAGTTGCAGGAAACTGAAACCGACCGTATAATGAAACGCACTGCCGGCAGGCCTCTACCGTCAGGACGAATAAGTAAACAAGGTGCAATTATAATTTCGCTGGCTTATTTCATTTTAGGATGCCTTGTACTATACTTCGGACCCGGATTACTTACGTTATTAGTTGGAGTATCAACTTTCGTTTGGTATAATCTTATTTACACACCATTGAAAAAAGTTACAGCCTTTGCCGCTGTGCCGGGATCGATGGTAGGCGCTTTACCACCACTTGCGGGTTGGGTAGCCGGGGGTGGAAGTTTAACTGACCCAAGAGCTTTGGCACTGGGATTCTTTTTCTTTATGGGTCAGATACCTCATTTCTGGCTATTACTGCTTAAACTTGGCAAGCAATACGAAAAAGCAAAACTTCCATCGTTAACACAACTGTTTAATGATGAACAGATTAAGCGGATTACTTTTGTTTGGATAGCAGCCACTGCTGTATCGGCCCTGGTATTGCCTTTATTTAAGTTACAGGATAAACTATGGAGCATCGCATCGATTATTATCCTGTCGGTGCTCCTGGTAATCATATTTGTTCCGTTACTCA
>JBBQGD010000241.1:0-2324 GCA_038322655.1 Bacteroidales bacterium
AATCATCATTCGTAAATCGTAAATTTGCAGGTATCAAAGTAAATTCAGATTCCCCAACCCCTAAATCCTAAAACCTAAAACCTAAAAATACATGGCATTCAATCTTAAAAACCGTCATTTTCTGAAAGAACTTGATTTTACTCCACAAGAGATAAAGTTCTTCCTCGACCTGGCTTTCGAATTAAAAAAATCGAAATATGCAGGCACAGAGCAACCCCGTTTAAAAGGCAAAAACATTGCTCTGATTTTTGAAAAAGATTCAACCCGAACACGTTGTGCTTTCGAAGTGGCAGCATTGGACCAGGGAGCACACGTTACTTATCTTGGGCCTTCGGGGTCTCAGATTGGTAAAAAAGAATCCATGAAAGATACCGCCCGCGTCCTGGGCCGTATGTTCGACGGTATCGAATACCGCGGTTATGCCCAGACAACTGTTGAGGACCTGGCAAATTATTCAGGTGTGCCTGTCTGGAACGGATTAACCAATGAATTCCATCCTACCCAGATGCTGGCTGACTTTATGACGATGATGGAACATATTGACAAGCCTCTGAACCAGGTTAGTTTTGCTTTTATGGGCGACGCTAAAAACAATGTCGGCAACTCATTAATGGTAGGCGCTGCAAAAATGGGTATGGATTTCCGCGCTGTTGCTCCAAAAAGTTGTCAGCCGGATGCTGCATTAGTTGCTCAATGCCTTGAAATCGCAAAAGAAACAGGCGCAAAAATCACCGTTACTGATAATGTGGATAAAGGCGTTAAAGGTTGTGATTTCCTGTACACTGATGTATGGGTAAGCATGGGCGAACCAGCCGAAGTTTGGGCTGAACGTATTAAATTACTGAAACCATACCAGGTGAATATGGAAGCAGTTAAGAAAACCGGAAATCCAAATGTTAAGTTCCTTCATTGCCTGCCAGCATTCCATAATCGTGAAACAACTGTTGGAGAAGATATTTTTCAGAAATTCGGGCTCAACGGACTTGAAGTTACTGACGATGTTTTCGAATCAAAAATGTCAATCGTATTTGATGAAGCCGAAAACCGCCTGCATACCATTAAAGCTGTGATGGTTGCAACATTGGGAAGTTAATAGTGAAAAGTGATCCCGATATCGGGAGTGAAGAGAAAAGAGTTAATCTACATTATATTTCAAAAGGGCTGCTTTCGGGTGGCCTTTTTACTTTTTTTTAGTTTAGTTATTAAACGCAATACCATTTCTTACTCAAAAAAAGTCTACTGAAAAATGTAACATAAAGAATATAATTCCTCTGTTTTTAGCAATTATTATGCTTTCAATCAGTACAGGGACTGCGACTAGCCTACGGGTTTGGTTTACTGAAAGCAGGAAGCGAGCTGCATGAGACTACTTTCAGGTTTGCGGGATTGCAAATAGTGCTCATAATACTCAAACATGCAATTCGGGAAATACAACCTTTTTCTTAAAGTTCTTTGCTGTAGAAAATCTGGTTACGAAGATCCCTAGCTATAAGCACGCCATTGTGGTCAATAAAAAGACTTAATAATTCAGTGTTATTCCAGAATTCTTCAAAATTGATTAAATCCATCGTCCTGAGTATGCCTTTCCCGGGAATAATCATATAATAAGTTCCTTTGTAGTAATTACAAACGTTAAGTTTCGAAGTCCAGGTATTGGTTCTCACCGAGTAAAGTTCAGTATAATGTTCACCGTTATCCTTTGATTTAAATATTTTGTGTACGCTCATACCAAATTCATACAATAGTTTCGTTCATCGTATTCTATCTCAAATACAGTAAGAAAATCAATATATTCTTCAATAAATGTTGGTTTTTTATGGTGTTGCTGTTGGTTATCAATATATCGCGAAATCATTGGAATTTGTGATATTCCATAAGAAAAAGCCCCGAAACCTTCTTGCCATGAGAACCTGCCCGGACAAAGCTATTTATCATTAATCCACAATGATAAACTTCGTTTACATGATACATAAGGTCTGATGGAGCTTGCTTAGGATTTATGCTGATAAAGATGTGAACATGGTCTGTCATGCCATTAATTGAGAATAGTTTGTTTTCATGTTTCTCGATAATTCCAGACATATATTTATAGAGATCGGGTTGCCGTCTCACATTTATTAACGAAATCCGGTTTTGAACAGCGAATAAATGCTGTATATAAAGAAGCTTCAGAAATAGATAATAAGTTTAATCCAAAACTAAAAAGACGACCAGGAACCAGGCAAATCGATGCAAACGAATCTCTGCAGCCAAAACACTCACTACCAGTATCATAATAATTGTAGCAAGCTTCCCGGTACAATTCAGTAACAACAAGGTTTTGC